>JBBSGM010000001.1:0-72573 GCA_038254065.1 Mycobacteriales bacterium
GACCACGCAACCGCTGCCGTCCCGTTTCGACCCGGCGGTGTCCCAACCTGCGCGGTTCCCATCTTCTGAGCCCACGCCGCGCAGCCCGTGGTCACGGTTGCGGCTGCGCAGCTGGCGCGGCGCATCGGGCCTCGGGATCGGGGGCGCCGCGCTGCTGCTGTTCCCGTTCCTCGATCATCCCGGCCGATGGTGGGTCCCGGTCGGGCTCGGGCTCGGGGCGCTGGTCCTGCTGGCCCTGCTGCGCCTGGACCGGCTGCTGCGCGGCTGGACCTGGCACGTCGCCGGTCTCGTGCTCGTCGCCGCTCTCGTCGCCTCCACCGGGCCGTGGGCGTGGGCGCTGGCCGCCAGCATCGGCGTGCTCGTCGCCGGGTTGCTGCGGCTGCAGTCGTGGCGACTCGCCGTGGTGGGGGTGGTGCTGTGCGCTGCGGCGGGTACCGGGTACGGCCTGTCCATCGCCCAGGGCGCCGGGCAGGTGGCCACGCAGCAGGCGCAGGCCCATCTCCAGAACCGGGGCCAGCTGGGCGCCCCGCGGGCGACTTCAGTGCTGCCAGTACTGCTCAACAGCATCGCGCATGGCGACACGGGGGCTGTCTGCGACAACCTCATCGCCGCATCGGCACAGCCCGCATTTGCCGCCGCCGTCGCGCAGCCCGACTGCGCGGCCGCGGTGCGCTCACTGGCCGCGCAGGTCACGGCGACCACGGACTACGCCCGCGCCACTGCACCCAGCATCCGGTCCGGGGATGGGCTCAGCGTAGACGCCTGTCGGATGACCTGGGGTCCCGTCCCCGTCGGGCCGCAACTCGGGCAGCTCGACGTCGGTCGCACCACCGGCCAGACGTACGTCGTGACGGCGTTCCGGCCCTGCTGACTCCACCGACGGCGGGCTACGGATGCTGCATCCGGGAGGATGTCGTGGAGTGATCCGAAGCCGCCACGGACGGCGTGCCCCAGGATCAGGTGGTGGCGTCCTCGGGCGCCGAGTCCTTCTCAACGGTCGCGGAATCATTAGCGGCCGGATCGCCGCGCTTGACCGCCACGAGCAGCATCTGCGAGACATCCTGGACCTGCACGCTTGCCCCGAGACCGCTCGACTGCTTCTCGGAGAGCCCGTCGGACAACATCGTCTTGCAGAACGGGCAGCCGACGGCGATGGTGCCACCGTCCCCCCCGGTGCCGCTGAGCGTGTCCAGCGCCTCCTCGGTGCGGTTGATGTTGACCCGCTGACCGATCCGCTCCTCCATCCACATCCGCGCGCCGCCCGCGCCGCAGCACATCGAGCGGTCGGCGCTCCGGGGCATCTCGGTCAGGGTCGCGCCCGCGGCGGCGACGAGCTCACGCGGCTCCACGTAGATCTCGTTGTGCCGGCCCAGGTAGCACGGGTCGTGGTAGGTGACCGGGGCGACCGGGTCGTCCGCCGGTGCGGCGACCGGGATGAGCTTGCCCGCGCGGACCAGTTTGTTGAGCAGTTGGGTGTGGTGCACAACCTCGTAATGCCCGTCGAGCTGCGGGTACTCCCGGCCCAGCGTGTTCAGACAGTGCGGGCACGTCGTCACGATCTTTCGGGTGCCGGGCTCACGTCCCTCGAACACCGTGTTGAGGACCTCGACATTCTGCTGGGCGAGCATCTGGAACAGGAACTCGTTGCCCGAGCGGCGTGCCGGGTCACCGGTGCACGTCTCCTCCGGTCCGAGCACGGTGTAGCCGACCCCGGCCCGGTGCAGCAGCTCGGCGGTGGCCCGAATCGTCTTGCGCTGGTTGTCGTCGAATGCGCCGGCGCAGCCGACCCAGAACAGGTACTCCGTGTCCGCCGAGAGCACGCCGTCGAACACCGGAACCTCGAAGTCCAGGCCCTTCGTCCAACCCAGCCGGTCCTTGGCGTTCTGGCCCCACGGGTTGCCCTTGTTCTCCAGGTTGCGGAACAGCACCCCGAGCTCGGAGGGAAACTCTGACTCGATCATCACCTGGTGGCGACGCATGTCGATGATGTGGTCGACGTGTTCGATGTCCACCGGGCACTGCTCCACACATGCCCCGCAGCTGGTGCAGGACCACAGCACGTCCGGGTCGATGACGCCGCCCTGCTCGGCGGTTCCCACCAGCGGGCGGGTGGCCTGCTCCGGTCCCGAGCCGGGCACCCGGCCGAACCCCGACTCGGGCACGTGGTGCCCGTTCCCGCCGGCCTGGTCCGCACCGCCGGTGGCCGAAAGAGCACCCTCGTCGGGCACGGTCCCACCCTCGGACACAGTCTTCCCGCCGATGAGGTAGGGCGCCTTCGCGAACAGGTGATCCCGCAGGTCCATGATCACGAGCTTGGGGGACAGCGGCTTCCCGGTGTTCCACGCGGGGCACTGGCTCTGGCAACGACCGCATTCGGTGCAGGTCGCGAAGTCGAGCATGCCCTTCCACGTGAAGTCCTCGATCTTGCCGCGGCCGAACGTGTCGTCCTCGTCCGGGTCCTCGAAGTCGATGGGCTTGCCCCCCGACTCCATCGGCAGCAGCGGGCCCAGCGCCTTGGGCAACCGCTTGGTGGCCACGTTCACCGGGGCGAGCGCGATGTGCAGGTGTTTCGAGTAGGCGACGATCACGAGGAAGGCCGAGATGACGGCGATGTTCAGCAGGATGAACACCGTCTCGATGATCTCGTTGGCACCCGGACCGAGCGGGTGCAGCGCCAGCGAGATGAGGTGCGAGGCGAACGGCCAGCGCGACTGGCCGTACGGGAAGACTCCGGTGTTGACCTGCGCGCCTCGATAGACCAGCAACGTCACCAGTACGGCCGTGATCATGGCGAGGATGCTCCATGCAGCGCGGGTGTGTGAGCCGTAGAACCGGGACCCGCGTCGGCGCCGCTGCGGTGCGAGTCGGATCCGCAGCACGGTGAAGGTCGCGAGCGCGACCAGGATGGCGACGGCGAAGAAGTCCTCGAGGAAGCCCAGCCAGCGGGCGTGCCCGAACCACCAGAACGCGAAGTCCTTGTCGAACAGCGCGCCCCAGGTCTCCACGATGGTGAACCCGAGGATCAGGAATCCCCAGAAGGTGAAAGCGTGCGCCAGGCCGGGTACCGACCACTTCAGCAATCTGCGCTGCCCGAGGACCTCGGTGAACTGGGTGCTCAGCCGCCTGCCCAGCTCGTCGGCACGCCCTGGTGCGGCCTGCCCGGAGCTCACCAGCCGGTAGAGCCACCGGCCCCGACGGGCCGCGATCGCCGACGCAACGACGGTGATCGCCAAGCCGAGGAGCAGTCTCAGTAACACGAGTTTCCTCCCTGAGCTGCAGGGTCCACGCGGGTGGTGGAGGGTGGATGCACTGCCGGGAAGCGTAGTCGGCCGTCCCGACAGGGTGCCCGGTCCCGCACCGCCCATCGACCCTGGTGTAACCCGGATGCTGGCTGCCCTGCGCCGACCGGGGGGTTTCGTCCAAAGCGCGTGTCGGTACGTGCTGCCGGCCTACTGCAATGGGAGATTACTCTCCGTGAAGCCTAGGATTCCGTCGGTTCCTCTGCTTCACTCGACGCCGGATGCGGCCAGAAGAATCGTATCCGCCTGCCCCGGTGCGGACCGGTCGTGGTCGACGCGGTTGGGGTGGGTGCACCACGAGGAGGCGTCTTGACCGCACCAGTTGGCGCTGCGCTGTGGTCTGCGCAGCAACTGTGGACCGCGCAGAAGCTGACGACCAACGGCCTGCAGGAGTGTGACCTGCAGGCCGACGTTGCTGTACAACTCAATGCGCAGAGTTGCTCCTTACGCGCAGAACGGTGGTGAGGGTGAACGTCAAGGAGATCGTTGGGCTACGCGCGATCGCGCTGCTCAGCCCGCGAAGGGTGCGAGCGGGTCCATCTCCGGAACGAGGAACGGGGCCCCATGGCAGGGACCCCGTTCAGCGCCACTTCCCCAGCAGTACCCGGTTCAGGAGTCCACACAGAGAGAGAGTCGCAATGCGGAATCTACCTCGGCTGTCCGGCTACGGACAGCACATTCACCCAGTTCCCCACGTTTACGCTGGTCAGCACGTTGACGTGCTTGGCGTGTTGGAGCTGCTTGCTCCGACCGTCTACGGAGAGCGATGGAGGCCCCTGGCGCGGGTGGCCGCCCTGTGGGTGATGACGGTCATCGTCATCGTCCTCGTGCGGGTGCCGCTACCTGGGGGAATGCCATCTCTGCCCGATTTGCTGGGTGCGCTCGGATTCTGAGTCTGTCGCATCCGCCCAGGTACCTCAGGTGCCCCGCCGCGAGCCCCGCGGCGGGGCACCTCGCTTGTCAGGGTGCCCTGTCGCGGCGGCCACCGCGGTCCGCGATGCGCGCTGGTGGAGATGAAGGCTGCGCGACGCTGCGTTCGGCCAGATGCGCACGGTCCGCTCCGCGCGACCTCCCCGGTCCCCCGGTCAACACTACCGGGTGGGGCGTACGGGTCAGCCCCGGCCCGCTGCGGTTGATCATCGCGCTCAAGGACTGCCCTACCGGGACCCGGAGCTTCATATCGGCCGTACCTCACATAAAGGACCCCGGGGCGCAGGTCCCGGGCCTGCGGTGACGCTCGCCGGGTCCGGGGGGCGGCTACCCGAAAGGCAGCGTAACCATGTCTGCCGTTCCCTGCCACGGGCGGGTGCGAATCGGCAGTTCAGAGCCCACCTACCGGTAGGTAAGCTGCCGGGAGGTGATACGGGTTGCCGATGTTCGCCGCCCGGAGTCCGTTCGTCGCGGCCGATCAGCAGCGATGTGCCCGGCGTCCGCCGCCCATCGGCCAGCCCATCGGCCTGGCAGGACCCGGGTGGCGATCGCCCTGCGCCGATCGGGGGGGTTTCCAACAGGGGCGTGTCGGTGCATGCTGTTGGCGTACTGCAATGAAAGATTACTCTC
This sequence comes from Mycobacteriales bacterium, assembly GCA_038254065.1. Taxonomy (GTDB): domain Bacteria; phylum Actinomycetota; class Actinomycetes; order Mycobacteriales; family Pseudonocardiaceae; genus Pseudonocardia. The sequence goes on from JBBSGM010000001.1 coordinate 4,860, forward strand.
CGTGAAGCCTAGGATTCCGTCGGTTCCTCTGCTTCACTCGACGCCGGATGCGGCCAGAAGGATCGTATCCGCCTGCCCCGGTGCGGGCCGGTCGTGGTCGACGCGGTTGGGGTGGGTGCACCACGAGGAGGAGTCGTCTTGACCGCACCGGTTGGCGCTGCGCTGTGGTCCGTGCAGCAACTGTGGACCGCGCAGAAGCTGACGACCACCGGCCTGCAGGGCTGGATCCAGAGCAACGTGGTCCCACTGATCCTGCTGGGTATCGCGATCGTCATCCTGTGGATCGGGGGCCGCGGCGACAACGCCGGCGTCGCCAGGCGAAGCGTAGGCCTCATCGTCGGCCTCGTCGCCCTGGGCATCGCCGTGTCCAATACCGGGCCGGATATCGGCAGGTTCCTGGCCAGCCTTATCACCGGGTGATCAGGTGCTCGTCCGTACCGACGACGAGGTGTACCGGGTCGACGCAGTCTGGCTCGGGCCGCCCCGCGCGACCTTCCCGTGGCGCGCCCGTTATGTGAGCTACGGTCTCGGTCTCTTCGTGATGATCTTCGTGATGTTCCTGCAACGTCGCCTCGGCATCGGTCTCGAGTTCTTCTCGGTGGCCTGGGCGCTGGTGCTGACGGTCGGTATCACCCGGTTTCTCGGCAAGCGCATCGGTTACGAGCGGCCGATGGGGCAGGTGTTCGAGCTGTTCCGGCGCGAGGTGACCGGGCCGCGGCGGCGGACCGTACCGGTGGGTGGCCCGGTGCGCTTCGGGCATGTGCGGGTCAAGGTGCACGGAGCGACGGCCGCACGCGCGGCGCGTCGTTCGCGGCGTCTCGCGGGAAAGGGGTTCCGGCGTGCGCGCTCGTGACGACCGGGCCGACGTCGCTCTCGTCGGCAAGCCCCGGCGGCGCGGTCGCGGGCTCGCCGGGGAGCCCGGGCTCCCGAAGTACACCCCCGACATCGCGTTGCGCTCGATCGACGGTCACCTGACCCGCACCGGCACCCAGGTGATGGCCTGGTACCGGCTGGCCGCCCAGGCCTGGAGCTTCCGCAGCGACGGTCAGCGCGAGGTCCTCATCCGGCAGCTCGCCGCGCAGCTCGGCGAGCTGCACGGGCGCTGGCTCCATCTCCGGGCGACCACCCGCCCGTACCCCGTACACATGTGGGCCGAGTCGTTCGACAACAACGCACTGGGCCGGATGCCCGACGTCGCGGGCGCCCTGGGCTGGGACGGCTTCCTCGAGGGCGAGCAGCGCCATCTCATGGGCCTGTCCATGTCGGACAAGGAGGTGTTCCTCGGGATCGAGGTCTCCGGACGCAGCATGCTCGACCGCTGGGTGGACCGGGTCGCGCCGGTGCTCGGCAGGATCGCCCCGGCCGCCGTGCGCGCTGAGCTGTCCGCGCTCGAGTCCGAGCTGAGCCACCTCGACGTGCTGGTGTCCGGCAGCGGGCTCGACGCGGTGCCGGCCACGGCGGAGGACATCGCCTGGCTCATGCACCGTTCGTGTGCGCTCGGTCTGCCCGCCCCGCGCACCCTCGCCGCGGTGCCCGGCGGTACCGGCCGGTGGGAGACCGAGGACCTCGCCGCCTTCACCGAAGGCGTCGACCTGCACCAGGAGCCCTACGCGCCGACAGTCCAGATCGTGGGTCGGGTGCGGTCGCAGACTGTCACCAGGCACGTGGCGGTGCTGTCCGTCGGGCTGATGGAGCCGCTGCGCATACCCGAGGTCGACGACCCCTGGATGCAGCACTCCGACCGGCTTCCGTTCCCGGTCGAATGGTCCGCGCGGATCTACGTCCGGCGCCCCGAAGAAGTGACCGCGGAGCTCCAGCGGCAGATGGGCAAGGTGCGCAGCCAGATCCGGCACTACACCCACGACCACGACCTCGACCCGCCCATGTCGTTGGCCCGCCACGCCGAGCGGGTACTCGAGATCGAGGACGAGGTCACCACCGGGCTGACCCAGCTCAACACCCGACTCTACGGCTGGTGGCGGATCGCCGTCTCGGGCCGCGACGAGACGGAGGCGGTCACCAGGGCGCAACAGGTCCTCGACGTCTACCGGCCCAAGGTGCAGATCGAGCACCCGGAGGCGCAGTACCGCTACGCCCGCGAGTTCATCCCCGGTGAGCCGCTGGCCTCCACGGCCTACCGCCGCCGGGGCTCGGTGACCTGGGCCGCGTCGGCGGTGCCCGCGGCCACCGCGAGCGTCGGTGACCGGCGCGGCATCATGCTGGGCGAGACGTGCACCGCCACCCGACGCCCAGTGGCCTGGGACCCGTGGCTCGCCCAGGAGGTGCGGCGGGCGTCCGGGCTCACCGCAGTAGTGGGCGGCTTGGGGTCAGGGAAGTCGTTCCTCACCGGGTTGATCGTCTACAAGACGCTGCGCGCGGGTGCGCAGTGGACGGTGCTCGACCCGTCCGGCCCGCTCGCCGAGCTGACCCGGCTACCGGAACTGGCGCCGTTCTCCCGGCACATCAACCTGCTCCGCGCCGATCCCGGCATCCTGAACCCCTACCGGGTGGTCGCCGAACCGCGCGCGGAGCACTTCGCCGACGACGAGGACCCGGAGCGGGCCTGGCGCCGGGAGCGCTCGCTGGCCGCGGCCACCCGTCGCCGGCTCGTGCTCGACGTGCTCACCGGCCTGCTTCCCTTTGACGTCTCCCGGCTGCCGCACACCCGGATCGTGTTGCTCCGGGCCGTTCGCGAGGTCGGCGGGGCCGCTGACCGGCACCCCGGTCAGGTCATCGACGTGTTGCGCCGGAACGCCCGTGACGGCGAGGAGCACGCCGGCGTCGTCGCCGACTTCCTCGAGGAGCGCCGCGAGCTCCCACAGGCCGCGCTGCTGTTCCCGGACACCACCCGCGACGACCCGTGGCAGGCCGGCCGCGAGTACCGGTTGACCGTGCTCACGATGCAGGGCATGACGCTGCCCCGGCCCGGGAGCCCGCGCGAGGAGTGGACCGACGGGGAGTCGCTCGCGGTGGAGCTGCTCAACCTGGCGTCCTGGCTCACCCAGCGTACGATCTATGATGCGGACCGGAACCTGCGCAAGGGCGTCGCGCTCGACGAGACCCACTTCCTCTCCCAGGTGCCCACCGGCAAGGTGCTCATCGACCGGCTGGCCCGGGACTCCCGCAAGTTCAACGTGCGAGCCCTGTTCGCGTCCCAGCTGGCCGGTGACCTGCTACGGGTCTCGGGCTTCGCGTCGCTGGTCAACGCGGTGTTCGTGGGCCGCACGGACGACGAGGAAGCGCAGGCGGAGGCGCTCCGGTTGCTGCGGGTGCCCACCGGGGTGGGCTACGAGCAGATGCTCGGCACCCTGTCGCCGCGACCGCGGCACGACGACCGGCCCGACGACACCCCGCGCCAGTTCGTCTTCGCCGACGGTCACGGCGGCGTCGAGAAGATCCGCATCGACCTGGAGGCCCCACACCTCGAGCACGTCCGCGACGCGCTGGACACCAACCCCGATGCCAGCCGGGTGTCGGTGCGTGGGGTGCCACCCGCGGCCGCCGAGGTACGGGCCCCGGACGAGCCCGCCGCGGTCGGCCGTGTCGATCTCGACGGTGCGATCCGGGCCGGTGGCCCGGTGTCGAACGGGTACCACAGCGGGCCCGGTGGTGGTCCCGGCCTCGGGCCGCGGGGTCGTGACGACGTGATCACCGGTCGGGACGGGGTGCGCGCGGGACCGGTGCCGGTCGTCCCGATGGACGGCGAGCTGCTCGACGACGAGGAGCTCGACCTGCTGGGTGACCTCGACCAGGACGTCGAGGAGAAGCCCGACGAGGCGTGGGACGTGCGCGCCAGACCCGGGCCCGGCCGGCCGGTGGGCTCCGAGGTGGGCGCGGCCGGCGAGGCCCGGCGGTGATCGCGGGAGACCTGCAGACCGTTCCGGTCCTCCTCGTGACCGCGGTCGTCCTGCTGGTGCTGCATCGCCGTCGACGCTCGGGTAGCGCGAGGTCCCCGGCCGAGCCACGGAGGCGCGACGCGACCGTGTCGGTGTCGCGCCGCCGGATGGCGCTCGTCGTCGTCGTCGTACTGGTCGGCGGCTCGGTGCTGCTGGGTCAGCCCGCGTTCGCGCAGGTGCTGAACTGCAAGGAGCCGCCCGAGCCGGACCGGCCCGGGACCGGGCTCGTCGGCTCGCTCGACCCCCCGACCTACGGCGTGGGCGAGCCCGGCAGCGCGTACCACGAGGTCGGTTACGCGGGCCTGGTCTGGCACAACTACGACCTCGGCTGCGCCGGCAGCGCCGTGCTCGACCCCGCGACGACCACCGATACCTGGCTGGGCAACCAGGCGTTCAACGTCGCGAAGTTCGCCGTCGCCGGGGTCAACTGGGCGCATTATCTCATCGCCGACGGCGGTGAGCTGCTGTCCCCGCTCGACAACGTCGTCACCACCGCCACCCGCGCCATGTACGACACGGTGTTCACCACCTGGATCGGGCCGGCCCTGCTGGTGCTCGCGGTGATCCTGCTGGTGCTCGCGGTCCGCGGTGACCTCGCCCGGCAGGCGCAGCGCGGCACCTTCGCCGCGCTGGCGCTGCTGGTCGGTTCCGCGGTGTACCTCGCGCCCGTCGACTGGGCCAAGGCGGCGGACGGGCTGCTGCTCGACGGTATCACCCAGATGCAGGAGGGTTTCCTCAACCAGGTCGGCCTCGGCGACCGGGACACCCTGCCCACCGTGCTCGTCGACCAGGTGGTGTACGCGAACTGGCTGCGCGGGGAGTTCGGCTCCCCTGACGTGCCACAGGCCCAGGAGCTGGGCCGGAACCTGCTGCGGGCGCAGACCTTCACGAAACAGGAGGTCGCCGAGGACCGCGACACCCCGGAGCTGGCGAGTGCGAAGAAGTCCGACTTCACCGCGATCGCCGACCGGATGGGCGACCGTTACACCTACTTCCAGGGCAAGTCCGGCAGCAGGATCGGGGCCGGGGTACTTGCCGTCGTCCAGGCGATCTGCATCGCGCTGTTCCAGCTGCTGTCCAAGGTGCTCGTGCTCGTGGCGATGCTGCTGCTACGACTGATGGTGATGACGGCCCCGGCGACCGCGGTGCTGGCGGTGCTCAAACCGGACGTGCTGCCCGCGCTGCTCCGCGTCGCCGGTGCGGCGATCGTGAACACGCTGGTCGTGGGGGCGCTGGCCGGGCTGCACGCGCTCCTGGTGGTGTCGCTGTTCCGACCGGGGGCGGGTGTCGACCTGTGGCTCGCGCTGCTCGTCACCGGCGTGGTGACGGTCGTGATGTGGGCCGTCGCGCGGCCGTTCCGCCGGCTGGCGTCAATGGTCTCGTTGACCCGCGAGCAGTTCGGTGCCGTCGTGCCCGGGGTCGGCGGTGGGCCGATGTCACGGGTGTGGCAACGGGTCCGCGGGGGCGAGCCCGAAGACCGGCAAGCACGCTGGTGGGACGAGCGGCGCAGCTCGGGGGTCGGTCCCAGCCGTCACGACGCCGACCGCCCGGAGGCCGTCCCGGCGACGACGACCGTCGTCGGTGGCGGTTCCGGTGCCCGCGGGGCCCCGCGCCGCACCGAGGTCGAGTCACCGCCCACCGCCGCGGGGGTGCCCGCGCCGCGGCGCGCCGCGCTGCCCGCGAGCGGTGGTGGCATCGGCGTCGGGTACGGCACGCCGGGCCGGGCGGATCCCGGCCAGGTCGACGAGCGGGTGATCTACCGGCGGTCGGCGGCGGCACCGCTGCGGCCGGGCGGAGTGCGTCCGGTGCAGCCCGAGCTCGTCGACGGCGCGCCCGTCTATCGCATCTACCGGCCGCGGCCGGCGCAGCCCGTCTACGGGGACCGGTGACCCATGCCCATCCGCACCCCACGCGGCCGCGCCGCGGCCTATCGTCCGGTGTGGCAGTGGCCGCTGCGCTCACCGGCCCGGCTCGGGGCCACCGCGGCGGTGGTGGTCGCCCTCGCCGTCGGGACCAGCGTCACCGTGACGTCCCTGCGCGGCCCGACCGGGCCGCGTGAACCCGGTCGTACCGACTCCGCCGCGGCGACGGCCGGGGAGTATCCCCCGGCGCCGTCCCCGCCGTCGGTGGCCCCGAGCGTGTTGCCGCCGGTGGCCGCCCTGGTACCTCCCACGCTGTCCCCTGGTCAGGCACCTGTGGCCGCGGTGCAGGTGGCCGCCGGCTGGTCGGCGGCCTGGGTGAGACACCCCGCGGGTATCACGTCCGCGCAGTGGCTGGCCGGGCTGCGCCCGCTCACCACACCGGAGTACCTGGGTGTGCTGTCCGGGGTCGACCCGGCGAACGTGCCCGCGGTCCGGGTCACCGGGGCGCCGCGTCCGGTGCGGGTCTCGCCGCATTCGCTCCAGGTGGAGGTGCCCACCGACACCCTCACCTTGCTCGTGCTCGTCGTCGACACGGACAGCGGCTGGCGGGTCGCCGGCTACGACCGGGTCTGATGCGTGTGCTGCGGGCCTTCCGGTTGTTGGTGCCGGTCGTGGCGCTGCTGGGAGCGCTGGGGCTGCTCCTCGGCGTCGGGCTCATCGCGTTCAACGTCAGCGGGGGTGGCCGGTCCGGTGCCTGCGACACGGCGTCGAGCCGTGGCCCGGCCGGCACCACGCTCGGGGACCTCAGCGACGAGCAGCGCAACAATGCCTCGACGATCATCGGGGTGGGCCGTGACATGGGTGTACCACCTCGGGCCTGGCTGGTCGCACTGGCCACTGCCATGCAGGAGTCGACCCTGCGCAACCTCGACTACGGTGACCGCGACTCACTGGGACTGTTCCAGCAACGGCCGTCGCAGGGCTGGGGAAGCCCGCAGCAGGTCACCGACCCGGTCCACAGCACTCGGACCTTCATCGACCGGTTGCTGCAGGTCCCCGGTTGGGACACGTTACCGGTGACCGTCGCCGCGCAGACGGTGCAGCGCTCGGCCTTCCCCGACGCCTACGCCAAGTGGGAGAGCCTGGCCGGCGCGTTGGTGACCCAGCTCGCCGGCGTCGCCGCGGTCCCGGTGCGCTGCGCAGGGGCGAGCGCCACGCTACCCGCGGGCGCGGCCCGCACGGCCATCTCGTTCGCGCTCGGCGAGGTGGGCAAACCCTACGTCTGGGGTACGGCCGGACCGAACACCTACGACTGCTCCGGACTGATGCTGCGCGCGTTCCAGGTCGCCGGCATCGAGCTGCCCCGAGTCTCGCGGGACCAGTACAACGCAGGCGGGCACGTACCCGTCGCCCAGGCCCAGCCCGGTGACTTGCTGTTCTACGCCACCGACCGCTCCGACCCCGCGACCATCCACCACGTGATGCTCTACCTGGGTGACGGCCGGCTGGTTGAAGCACCCTTCACCGGGGAGGACGTCCGGGTGCGGCCGGTGCCCTGGAACTACGGTGAGCTCGTGCCGCTGGCCACTCGGCCGGGGACGACCCCGAACCCGGCGTGAGCGTCATGCAACGGTGGGAACCATGAACCCGGATCCACGCACCCCGGCCTCCGCCACCCCGCTGCGCGACTACCTCGACCACTCCGCACCCGGCGCGACCGAGGACTACCTCGTGGTCCCGCGCTCGCTTGCGCAGTCGATGCCGTTGCGCTGGCAGCAGGTTCTCACCGGGCTCCTCGCCGACCTGCACGACGCCTATGTCCACCTGGCATGGCCCGAGTACACGGTCGCGGCCCGCCGCTGGGAGGCGTTGATCGACCTCGACGAGGAGCAGTTGCGGGCCGCGGGCTACGGCGCCGACCTCGGCCCGGACGGCGAGCTGGTCTACCGCGACGTCGCCGACAACCCCATCGACGATCCGGAGGGACAACGCGTGCCCGTCCTGGTCGCCGACCCGCTGCCACCGGCGTCCGCGGGCCGGGTGGAGCCCCGCGCCGCGAGCCCCCTCTAACTTCCGCGAGGCGGGGTATTTGTGCGGCTGTGTCGCGCTATTCGTGCGGCCAGGCCGACACCGACTGTACCGTCGCCGAAGCCGTGGGGGGCCTGCCCGAGCTCCGACAGGACCTCGGGCCGAGCGACCTGCCGTCGCAACCGCCAGCGCGGCGCCCCACCAGCCCGGCTGACATCAGCGCCGGAGCACCTCGAACGGGGATCGGACCGCTGTCAGTGGGGTACGAGCGGCGCGGCTGATCGCACGGATCGCCCGACACGGTCGCACGGATACCGCGACTCGCGGGGGGGAGTTGAGCGGGGTGGGAACAAGGTGGATGGGGCGCGCGTTGGCGGTACGTGCAGCAAGTTGAGCGGGACGGACTCAAGACCGGTTTGACGGTGCGGGTAGGTCTCGTGGAGACTTGAGCCAAGGCAACTCAAGAACAAGCAAGGCAACTCGAGAACATCAGCATCATCACGGAGGCAACCACCATGGCTCGTGCGGTCGGTATCGACCTCGGGACCACCAACTCCGTCGTCGCCGTCCTAGAGGGTGGCGAACCGACGGTCATCGCGAACTCCGAGGGTTCGCGCACCACCCCCTCGGTCGTGGCGTTCGCCCGCAACGGCGAGGTGCTCGTCGGCCAGTCGGCGAAGAACCAGGCCGTCACCAACGTCGACCGGACCATCCGCTCGGTCAAGCGTCACATCGGCACCGGCTGGTCGACCGGCGACATCGACGGCAAGAAGTACTCCGCACAGGAGATCAGCGCGCGCGTGCTGCAGAAGCTCAAGCGCGACGCCGAGTCCTATCTGGGCGAGGAGATCAATGACGCAGTGATCACCGTCCCCGCCTACTTCGAGGACGCACAGCGCCAGGCCACCAAGGAGGCCGGCCAGATCGCCGGCCTCAACGTCCTGCGGATCGTCAACGAGCCCACCGCCGCCGCGCTAGCCTACGGGCTGGACAAGGGCGAGAAGGATCAGACCATCCTGGTCTTCGACCTCGGTGGTGGCACCTTCGACGTCTCGCTGCTGGAGATCGGCGAGGGTGTCGTCGAGGTCAAGGCGACCAACGGCGACAACCACCTCGGTGGCGACGACTGGGACGAGCGGATCATCGGCTGGCTCGTCGACAAGTTCAAGTCCGCGCAGGGCATCGACCTGACCAGGGACAAGATGGCGATGCAGCGGCTGCGCGAGGCCGCGGAGAAGGCGAAGATCGAGCTCTCCAGCCAGTCCACGGCGACGATCAACCTGCCCTACATCACTGTCGACGCGGACAAGAACCCGCTGTTCCTCGACGAGACCCTGTCCCGCGCCGAGTTCCAGCGGATCACCTCCGACCTGCTCGACCGCACCCGCGCGCCGTTCAACCAGGTGGTCAAGGACGCCGGCATCTCGGTCGGCCAGATCGACCACGTGGTGCTCGTCGGCGGCTCCACCCGGATGCCCGCGGTCACCGAGCTGGTCAAGGAGCTGACCGGTGGCAAGGAGCCCAACAAGGGCGTCAACCCGGACGAGGTCGTTGCCGTCGGTGCCGCCCTGCAGGCCGGTGTGCTGCGCGGCGAGGTCAAGGACGTCCTGTTGCTCGACGTCACCCCGCTGTCCCTGGGCATCGAGACCAAGGGTGGGGTGATGACCAAGCTCATCGAGCGCAACACCACGATCCCCACCAAGCGTTCGGAGATCTTCACGACGGCCGACGACAACCAGCCGTCCGTGCAGATCCAGGTCTTCCAGGGCGAGCGCGAGATCGCGGCGTACAACAAGAAGCTCGGCATGTTCGAGCTGACCGGGCTGCCCCCCGCCCCGCGTGGTGTGCCGCAGATCGAGGTCTCCTTCGACATCGACGCCAACGGCATCGTGAACGTGTCGGCGAAGGACATGGGCACCGGCAAGAGCCAGGCCATGACGATCACCGGTGGGTCCGCCCTCGGCAAGGACGAGATCGACCGGATGATGCGTGAGGCCGAGCAGCACGCCGAGGAGGACCGCAAGCGTCGTGAGGACGCCGAGGTCCGCAACCAGGCCGAGTCGCTCGTCTACCAGACGGAGAAGTTCGTCAAGGAGAACGACGAGAAGCTCCCGGCCGAGGTCAAGGACGGCGTGAACGGCGCGCTCGGCAAGGCCCAGGAGGCCCTGAAGGGCACTGACACCGACGCCATCAAGGCCGCGATGGAGTCACTCGCCACCGAGTCGCAGAAGCTCGGCGCCGCGCTCTACCAGCAGCCGGGTACCGAGGGTGCGGCCGCCGGTGCCGAGGGTTCTCCCGGCGCAGGTGGTCAGCACGCCGAGGCCGACGACGTGGTCGACGCCGAGATCGTGGACGACGACAAGAGCGACGGAGACAAGAAGTGACGAACCCGCACGACGGTCCCAACGGAAAGGCGGGCGTCGACGGCGAGCACGAGGGCGAGCGGGTCGTGGTGCGCGACCGGCGCCGAATAGACCCGGTGACCGGCGAGGTCCGGGTCCCGGCCGGCGAGCAGCTGGCCGGGACTCCCGGTCCGGCCCCCGAGGCCGGCACCGACGTGGGGGAGAGCCCGAAGCTGGCCGAGCTCGAGGCCCGGGTCGCGGAGCGCACGGACGACCTGCAGCGCATCACCGCCGAGTACGCCAACTACCGGCGGCGGGTCGACCGCGACCGGGAGGTGGTGCTGGCCGTGGCCCGCGCCCAGTTCGTGTCCGAGCTGCTCACCGTGCTCGACGACATCGAGCGGGCCCAGGTGCACGGCGACCTCAACGGTCCGTTCAAGTCGGTGGCCGACAAGCTGGTGGGCGTCGTGGCCAAGCTGGGCCTCGAGTCCTTCGGCGCGATAGGCGAGTTGTTCGACCCGGCGCAGCACGAGGCGGTCCAGCACGACATGGCGGATGCCGCCGAGCGCACCGTCACGGTGATTTCTGCGGTGTTGCGGCCCGGGTACCGGCTGGCCGACCGGGTGCTGCGCCCCGCGATGGTCACCGTCGTCGACCGGGTGGCCGACGACGCGGCAGCTCCGGACTCGGCACCCGCCGGCTCGCCGGCCGAGCCCGGCGTCCACTGATCCGATCCGGGGAGAGGAGGCGGAGTGACCCAACGCGACTGGATCGAGAAGGACTTCTACCGTGAGCTGGGCGTCGCCTCCGGCGCGTCCGCGGACGACATCAAGAAGGCCTACCGGAAGCTCGCCCGCACGCTGCACCCGGACGCCAACCCGGGTGACGCCGGGGCCGAGGCACGGTTCAAGTCCGTGTCCGAGGCCTACGGTGTGCTGTCGGACGAGAAGAAGCGCCGCGAGTACGACGAGACCCGCGCGCTGTTCGCCGGCGGGTTCCCCGGTGGTTACGGTGCGGGTGGGGCATACCCCGGTGGTTTCGGCACCGGGGCGGGCGGGCCGAACGTCGACCTCGGAGATCTGTTCACCAGGTCCGGTGCCGGGGGACCCGGTGCCCCCGGCGCCGGTGGACTGGGTGATCTGTTCGGCGGGCTGTTCGGCAACCGGGCCGGCGGGCGCGCCGGTGCGGGCAACCGCCCGCAGCGCGGCGCCGACGTGGAGAGCGAGCTGCGCATCTCCTTCGACGACGCGGTCCGCGGCGCCGAGGTGGCAATCCGGCTGACCTCGCCGGGCCGCTGCGAACGCTGCGGCGGCACCGGGGCTCGGCCGGGCAGTACCCCGCGCACGTGCCCGACCTGCAACGGGGTCGGGCTGGTCACCCGGAACCAGGGTGCGTTCGCGTTCTCCGAACCGTGCCAGGACTGCCGCGGCACCGGGCGCATCATCGACGACCCGTGCCCGGAGTGCGGCGGCAACGGTGTCGCGTCCCGGACCCGGACGCTCACCGTCCGGGTGCCCGCAGGGGTCGACGACGGGCAGCGGATCCGGCTGGCCGGCCAGGGCGAGCCCGGACGCGGCGGGGCACCCGCGGGTGACCTGTACGTGAAGGTGCACGTCACCACCGACCGGGTCTTCGGCCGGTCGGCGCGCAACCCCGACGACCTCACACTGAAAGTCCCGGTGACGTTCGCCGAGCTCGCCCTCGGTGCCACCTTGACGGTACCGACGCTGGACGGGACGGTGTCGTTGAAGGTGCCTGCGGGCACGGGGAGCGGTCGCACGCTGCGGGTCAAAGGCCGCGGGGTGCAGCGCAGGAACGGCAAGACGGGAGACCTGCTCGTCACCGTCGAGGTCACGGTGCCGAAGAAGCTCGACGACGCGGCGACCGAGGCGTTGGCGGCCTATGTGGAGGCGACGAAGTCCTTCGACCCCCGAGCTGACCTGTTCGGCGGGAGGTGACCGGTGCGATGACCACGCGACCGTCCGAGGGCGGTGCCGGCGGGGCAGCCGGGGTGACCGATACCGCCGGGCCGCCAGGGGCCAACCCGGACAGCCCGGTGTTCGTGATCTCGGTGGCCGCCGCGCTGGCCGGGCTGCACGCCCAGACGCTGCGCAGCTACGACCGGCTCGGACTGGTCAGCCCCGGTCGGTCCGCCGGTGGGGGGCGTCGCTACTCGGCCAGGGACATCGGCCTGCTCCGGGAGGTACAGCGGCTGTCCCAGGTCGACGGCGTGAACCTGGCCGGGATCAAGCGGATCATCGACCTCGAGCAGTTGGTCGACGAGCTCCGCGGGCGCCTCGACGAGCTGGTCGAGGAGCTGGCAGCGGCGCGGGCCGCTGCCGAACAGGCTGCGGCGGCGGTGCACCAGTCCTACCGACGTGACCTGGTCCCGGTCGACCGCCGCCAGGCCCTGGTGGTGTGGCGGCCGAGGCCGCGCCCCGAGTAGTGCCGCCGCTAGTCCATCGTGAACGGGTCGTACTTGATCCGGTCGAGCGGCGTGCCGGCAACGAGCATCCGCGACACCGTGGAGCGGATCATCGCCGGCGAACCGCATACGACGACATCGTGGTCGGTCCAGGCCCCGTAGCGGGTGACGACGTCGCCGAGGGTGCCGCGTTCGGCCCCGGACGTATCGTCGTCGGACTCGACCACCGGGATCACGTCGAGCCAGGGATTGCTGTAGGACAGCTTGCGCAGCGAGTCGAAATCGTAGAGGTCCGCCCAGCTGCGCCCCCCCACGAAGACCTGGGTGCGGGGCTGCTTCCGCTGCGTACTCAGGTCGATGAGCAGCGCCTTGATCGGGGCCATCCCGGTGCCGCCCGCGACCATGAGCAGGTCACGCCCGCTGTCCGCGTCGACGCTCATGCGGCCCAGCGGGGGACCGATCCGCCAGGTCTCGCCGACCTGGGTGTGCGCCACGATGGCCCGGCTCACCCAGCCACCCGGCACCGCACGGACCTGGAACTCGAGGATGCCGTCCGGCCGCGGGGGGTTGGCGGGCGACAGGTAGCGCCACAGCCGCGCCCGCTGCGGCGTCTCGACACTGAGGTACTGCCCGGCCCGGTAGGGGATGGGCTCGCTGGTCTGGACGGTGATCGTCGCCAGGTCCCAGCCGATCCGGTTGTGCTCGAGCACCCGACCCGGCCAGCAGGCCGGGCCCCGCTCGGCCTCGGCGGCGGTACTCATGGCCGCGGCGGCGATGCTGAATGCCTCGGTCCACGCCGACGCCATCTCGGACGTCCAGGCGTCGCCCGCGAAACTCTCGATGGCGGTGAGCAGCGCCCCACCGACGGCGTCGTAGTGTCGGGTGAGCACGCCGAACTTGCGGTGGTCGCGCCCGAGCTGGTGCAGGAAAGGCACGAGCTCCTCGGGCTGGTCGACCATCTGCACCACGTGCACGAGGGCCCGCAACAACCGGCTGCGCTGCACCTCCATGTTGACCGGGAACAGGTCGCGGGTGTCGGGCGCGTAGTGGAACAGCATCGAGTAGAAGTGCTTGCCCAGCTCTTCGGCCTGCGGCTCGACCAGGGCCCAGCTCCGGCGAATCGTCTCGACCATGCCGGACACCTGGCCCGAGGACGCGTCGGTGTCGGAGACATCGGCGGTGAGCAGCTGTTCGACGGTCATCGGTGGCCGACACTCTCCTCGGTAGCGCTCCGACGGTACGACGCAGGGGTGCGCAGGCCGCCCGGGTCCACGACCCGAGGCGCGCGCAGCGGTCGACCAGGCATCGCTCATCCGTTCGGGGACGGTGGTCACATGAGTGGTACCAGGGGGGGCACCGGTTCGTCAGCGTAGCGCTAGGCCCCCTCGGGTGTGACCCCACGGGTGGGTGATGGCACGGTGGGGCGGTGCTGCTTTCCGCCTCTGCCCGCACCCGGCCCGCGCCCGCCCGCCGACGCGGCATCTCGGTCCCCGCTCCCGGTGCCGGCTCGGCCCTGGCCGCGCCCGTCGAGCCTCCCGGACAGCTGGGTCCCGGCTCCGCCGGCGAGCGTCTCCTGCAGTGCGACTACGGCAGTCGGGACCGGGCCGACCGGTTCTACACCGAGCAGGTCCGCGACCTGCTGTTGCCGCGGATGGTGGACTTCGTCGGCCGGATGGACATGCTGTTCATCGCCACCTGCGACGCCCACGGCGAATGCGACTCGTCGCTGCGCGCCGGGCCGGGCGGCTTCATTCGCGTGCTGGACGACCGCACGCTGGCCTATCCGGAGTACCGCGGCAACGGGGTGCACGCGAGCCTGGGCAACATCAGCGAGAACGGCCACGTCGGCCTGCTGATGGTCGACTTCGTGGAGGATCTGATCGGCCTGCACGTCAACGGAACGGCCCGGATCGTGGACGACGCGGCGTTCCGTGCGGCGTATCCGGGCGTGTGCGACGACCAGGTCAGGGGGCGGCGCGCCGAGCGCTGGGTCGTGGTCGGGGTGCAGGAGGCCTACATCCACTGCCGCAAGCACATCCCGCGGATGCAGCGGGTGACCCAGCGCCGGGAGTGGGGGACCGACGACCCGGCCCGCAAGGGCGGCGACTACTTCCACGCGAAGGACATCCCCGTAGGGTCACCGGCCCTGGAGCGGCCGACCGGCGGGCGGCGCGGCGGATCGTTCCCGAGTACCACGCATCTGAGCGCCGGGGCCGCCCGGACGCTGCGGCCGCGGTTGACGCCCGCGGGCCGGCCCCGGATCACCTTGCCTTGAGCGGAACAGGCTCAACTTTGCTGACGTTGAGTGGGGTGACGGGCACCCGATCTGGTGGCCGGCGACGTTCAATGACTCAGGAGGAACGCGGGGATGGACTCCTTCAACCCCACCACGAAGACCCAGCAGGCCCTCTCGGCTGCCGCGCAGGCCGCCACCCTGGCCGGCAACCCTGACATCGGGCCGACGCACCTGCTGGGCGCGTTGCTCGCCCAGGGTGACGGCATCGCCGCACCGCTGTTGGGCGCCGTGGGAGCCGACGCCGCGGCTGTCCGCGCCGAGCTGTCCCAGCTCGGTCACCGGCTGCCCTCGGCCGCCGGCTCCACGGTGAGCGCCCCGCAGCTGTCGAGGGACGCGCTGGCCGCCGTCACCGCCGCCCAGCAGCTCGCCACCGAGATGGGCGACGAGTACGTCTCCACCGAGCACCTGCTGGTGGGGCTGGCCACGAAGGGCGGCCCGGTGGCCGGGCTGCTGCGCCGCCACGGTGCCACCCCCGACGCACTGCGCGAGGCGTTCGCGAAGGTTCGCGGCTCGGCCCGGGTGTCGAGCCCGGATCCGGAGGGCAGCTACCAGGCGCTGGAGAAGTACGGCGTCGATCTCACCGCACGAGCCCGAGCGGGCGAACTGGATCCGGTGATCGGGCGCGACGCCGAGATCCGCCGGGTCGTGCAGGTGCTGTCCCGGCGTACCAAGAACAACCCGGTGCTGATCGGCGAGCCCGGTGTCGGCAAGACGGCGATCGTCGAGGGCCTGGCCCAGCGGGTGATCGCAGGCGACGTCCCGGAGTCGCTGCGCGGCAAGCGGGTGATCGCGCTCGACCTCGGGTCGATGGTTGCGGGCGCGAAGTACCGTGGTGAGTTCGAGGAGCGGCTCAAGGCCGTCCTCAAGGAGATCACCGACTCGGCCGGCGAGGTCATCACCTTCATCGACGAGTTGCACACGATCGTCGGCGCGGGCAACGCAGAGGGCGCGATGGACGCCGGTAACATGATCAAGCCGATGCTCGCCCGCGGCGAGCTGCGCCTCGTCGGTGCCACGACGCTCGACGAGTACCGCCAGCGCATCGAGCGCGACGCCGCCCTGGAGCGCCGGTTCCAGCAGGTCTTCGTCGGTGAGCCGTCGGTGGAGGACACCGTGGGCATCCTGCGTGGGCTCAAGGAGCGTTACGAGGTGCACCACGGCGTCCGGATCACCGACGCCGCACTGGTCGCCGCCGCCGCGCTGTCCGACCGCTACATCACGGCCCGGTTCCTGCCGGACAAGGCCATCGACCTCGTCGACGAGGCGGCCTCCCGGCTCCGGATGGAGATCGACTCCCGGCCGGTCGAGATCGACACCGTCGAGCGCGCCGTACGGCGCCTCGAGATCGAGGAGATGGCGCTCGCGAAGGAGTCCGACGCTGCGTCGCTCGAGCGGCTGGCCGCGCTGCGCGCCGAGCTGGCCGAGCAGCGCGAGGCGTTGTCCGCGTTGACGGTCCGGTGGCAGAACGAGAAGGGCGCCATCGAGTCGGTGCGCGAGCTCAAGGAGCAGCTGGAGGCGTTGCGCGGGGAGTCGGAGCGCGCCGAGCGGGACGGCGACCTCGGGAGGGCCGCCGAGCTGCGCTACGGGAAGATCCCCGGGCTGGAGAAGCAGCTCGCCGAGGTCATCGCGGTCACGGCGGCACCGGACGCCGACGTGATGCTCAAGGAGGAGGTCGGTCCCGACGACGTCGCCGACGTCGTGTCCGCCTGGACCGGCATCCCGGCCGGACGGCTGCTCGAGGGCGAGACCGCCAAGCTGCTGCGGATGGAGGGCGAGCTGGGTCGCCGGGTGGTCGGGCAGGACGAGGCCGTCCGTGCGGTCTCGGATGCCGTCCGCCGGGCTCGGGCCGGCATCGCCGACGAGAACCGGCCCACCGGCTCCTTCCTGTTCCTCGGCCCCACCGGCGTCGGCAAGACCGAACTGGCCAAGGCGCTCGCCGAGTTTCTGTTCGACGACGAGCGGGCGATGGTCCGCATCGACATGAGCGAGTACTCCGAGAAGCACAGCGTGGCCCGGCTCGTCGGCGCGCCGCCCGGCTACGTCGGCTACGACCAGGGCGGCCAGCTCACCGAGGCCGTGCGGCGCCGCCCGTACACGGTGGTGCTGTTCGACGAGGTCGAGAAGGCCCACCCGGACGTGTTCGACACGCTGTTGCAGGTGCTCGACGACGGGCGGCTGACCGACGGGCAGGGCCGCACGGTCGACTTCCGCAACACGATCCTGGTGTTGACGTCGAACCTGGGGACCCAGGCCAGCGCCGATCCGTTGTTGGACGACGCCGGCCGCCGGGACGCGGTGATGTCCGTGGTGGTGCGGCACTTCAAGCCGGAGTTCCTCAACCGGCTCGACGACGTCGTGGTGTTCCACGCGCTGTCGACCGAGGAGCTCACGCACATCGTCGAGATCCAGCTGGGGGTGCTGGGGCGGCGGCTGGCGCGCCGGCGGCTCATCCTGGATGTGTCCGGCGCGGCACGGGAGTGGCTGGCGATGAACGGGTTCGACCCGGTGTACGGGGCGCGTCCGCTGCGCCGGCTCGTGCAGTCCTCGATCGGCGACCCGCTGGCCAAGGAGCTGCTGGCAGGCGCCGTTCGGGAGGGTGACACCGTGCGCGTCGACCTGGACCCGGTGGCGGGCGGCGGTACCGGCGGCCTGATCATCGGCAAGGCCCTTCCCGCCACCGCCGCCCCGCCCTCGACCCGCCTGTCCTAACCTCCGCGAGTCGCGGTATCTGTGCGACCGAGTTGCGGTATCCGTGCGAACGAGGTGCCGCGGCTCGGTTGGCGACTCAAGCCCGGTCGTCGTTCGAGGCCGCACCGTATCGCACGGATTGCCCGACTCGTTCGCACGAAAAGCGCGACTCGCGGGGTGGTGAGGGTGGTCGGGGCTAGGCTCCGCGCGTGGGTATCCCGTCGCTGGTATGGTTCGTCATCGCCGCGGTCGCGCTGTTGCTCGCCGCCGTCCTGCTGTGGGTGGACCGGGTGCGCGGAACCGGGGGTGGGCAGGACCGCAAGCGATGGGCCGCGCTGCGTGAATGGGAGTACGTGGACTGCGATCCGGTCCTGCCTGGCAGATGGGGCTACGGTGCCATCCTCCAGGAGGGGCCCGGTGTCGCCCGGCACCTGGCCAGCGGTCCGGTCCCCACGCCTGAGGGTCCGCGTCGCGCCTATGTGTTCGACCACGAGCAGGCCGGGCGGATCGACGCCGTGCTGGCCGCGGTCCAGGCGCAGGCTCCGCTGTATGCTGCGCTCGAGCTGCGGCTGCCGTCGGCTCCGTTGCCCGCGGCCTCTGGTCTCGACCTGCTCGAACCTCTTGGCAGCCGCTATGCGTTCGCCGCCGACGCCGAGGCCGTCAAGCCGTTGCTCACCGAGCGGCTGGCCGCCGCCAGTGATGCGATCGGCAACGACATCGAACTGCTCTGGGCCGAAGGCGACTGGGTGCTCGCCGCCGCCCCGGCCGACGCCACTCCCCAGCGGATGCAGGATCTGCTCGCCGACCTTGCCGAGGTCGCCACCGCCCTGGAGCAGGCCCAGGGCGCTCGGGACCCCCTGGGTGGCTGATGCCCTTCCCCGCCATAGGTGCGGGAGAGGACCGGTCGACGTGTTGCCCCGGGCGCTGCTGCGCCGGCCCGTCACCCGCTTCGACCGGGACGGGTATGGGGGGAGAACGGGAGGTGGGGATGGGTTCACCGAATGGCGAGCGGGACCGGCTCGCCGTGCTGGTCCGCGAGCTGGGCGTGGTCCATGGGCGAGTCACGCTGTCATCGGGTGCACCGGCCGACTACTACGTCGACCTGCGTCGGATCACCTTGCAGCACGAGGCCGCACCCCTGATCGGGCGGCTGCTGCGGGTGCTCACGGCCGACTGGGTCTACGCCGCGGTCGGCGGGCTCACCCTCGGCGCGGACCCGGTGGCCGCCGCCGTGCTGCACGCCGCCGCCGCGGAGCACGCAGCAGACCCGGGCGTCGCGCCCGTCGACGCATTCGTCGTGCGCAAGTCCATCAAGCAGCATGGGATGCAGCGGTTGGTCGAGGGCCCGGACGTCGCCGGCCGACGGGTGCTCGTCGTGGATGACACCTCGACCACCGGCGGTTCGGTGCTCACCGCGGTACGCGCGGTCCGGGCTGCCGGGGCCGAAGTGGCGGGCGTCGCCACCGTCGTCGACCGCGACACCGGTGCCCGGGAGGCCGTCGAGGCCGAGGGCGCCGCCTACCGCGCACTGCTGGGCCTCCCCGACCTGGGCCGGTAGCGGCGCGCGCCGGACCCTTCCGACCCGGAGTCGCCTCGTGGACGGGATGATCGCGGCATGGACGACGAGTGCCCCGGCTCCGGGATGGCGGGCCCCACCGAATGGCTGGTCCCGGGGCAGGTCGGGGTGGGCCCGTGGCCGGGTGGTCGGCCGGCGTGGCCGGTCGACCCGCGCTACGACCCCGAGCTGCTCGAGCACGGTGACCGGCGCAACGTCGTCGACACCTACCGTTACTGGCGCCGCGACGCCGTGGCCGCCGACCTCGTCGCCCGTGCGCATCCCTTCCACGTGGCGATCGAGAACTTCGGGCACGACCACAACATCGGCACCGTCGTCCGCACCGCCAACGCGTTCGCGGCGGCCGGCGTGCACATCGTCGGGCGGCGCCGCTGGAACCGGCGCGGCGCGATGGTCACCGACCGTTACCAGCAGCTGCACCATCACGCCGCAGCCGCGGAGCTGGCCGGGTACGCAGGGGCGCACGGGCTGACCCTGGTCGCCGTGGACAACACGCCGGGCGCCGTCCCGCTGGAGACCGCCGCGCTGCCCCGGGAGTGCATGCTCCTGTTCGGCCAGGAGGGCCCCGGACTGACCGACGAGGCCCGGACGACAGCGGATCTCATCGTGTCGATCGCCCAGTTCGGCTCCACCCGCTCGATCAACGCCGGGGTCGCCGCCGGGATCGCGATGCACGCGTGGATCCGCGCACATGCCGACCTGACGAGGGCCTGGACCTGATCTGCAAGCTGGTCATGTTCGGGCGCCCCCGGTACGCCGGCAACCGAGCCAGCACCGCGGACCGGCGCGAATCAGCCCGTCATCCGGTGCAGAACCAGCACGGCCTGTCCTCCCCCGGGACCTCGACCAGCCCGTCGTCGGGTACCACGAGCAACGCGGGGACCGGCGGTGCACCGGCCGGCGGTACAGCGCCTCGGCGCCGAGCGGATGGTGTCGCGCTGCCAGGCATCGTACTGGTCCATCTGATGAGTGAACCGCTCCGGTGTTTCATGGGAGCGCACGCTAGAGCCTTGCCCCGACAGAACCGGCTGCGATGATCGTGCCATGACACGCTGCTGGGCGGAGCGGGCGGCGAGCGCGGAGCGGGCCGTCACCGCACGGCACCTGCGCCGGCTCGCCGGCGTGCTGCCGGGTACCCGGATCGGCCGGATCCGCTGGCCCCGGCCGACCCCGGTGCGGCCCTGGCCCTGGCACTACTGGTGGCAGGCGCACCTGCTCGACTGCCTCGTCGACGCCCAGCTGCGCGATCCCGCGCGACACCGAGCGGCCGACATCGCCGCAGTGGTCCGAACCGTCTGGTTGCGCAACCTCGGGCGCTGGACCAACGACTACTACGACGACATCGCCTGGTTCGGCCTCGCCGTGCAGCGGGCCGCGGAGCTCGCGGATCGGCCCGGACCGCGAGCGCTGGCCGCGGTCGTCGAGCAGCTTCGGGCCGGAGTCACCCCCGACGGCGGCGGTGGGATCTGGTGGCGCCGCGGCGACGCGTTCAAGAACGCTCCGACCAACGGCCCGGCCGCGATCCTGCTGGCCCGAGACGGCAGGCTCGCGCCGGCCGGGTCGCTCACCGACTGGCTGGCCGACACCCTGCTGGATCCCGGCACCGGCCTGGTCCGGGACGGGGTGCGGCTTGCTCCGGACGGGTCGGTGCGCGACGTCGAGGCCACCGTCTACACCTACTGCCAGGGCGTCTACCTGGGGGCCTGCGTCGAGTTGGCCGAGCGCGACGGTGACCCGCGCTGGGCCGCGCGGGCCGCCGCGGTGCTCGACGCGGTGGCGACCCGGATGGCCGAGCCGGACGGTGTCATCCCGGGTGACGACGACGGCGGGGACGGCGGCCTGTTCAACGGGATACTGGCCCGCTACCTGGCCGACGCGGCACGGCGGCGTCCCGAGCTGGCGTTCACCGCGCGACGCCTGGTGCTGGCCAGCGCGGAAGCGGCGTGGGCAGGCCGGGCGGAGATCGACGGCGGCCCGGCCTTCGCGCAGGATTGGCGGCGGTCGGCCCGGCGGTCGGCGCCGGGAACCCCGGAGGCGGACCTGTCGGTGCAGCTGTCGGGATGGATGCTGCTCGAGGCTGCCGCGGATCTGGAGCGCGCCGGATAACGCCGACCTGCTCACCCGGTGGACGCGGGACGGCTCCGGGACCGGCGGGCCCGAACCAGCTCGACGGCGATGGGCAGCACCGAGACGAGCACGATGAGAACCAGCATCAGCTCGATATGGTCCCGGACGAACGCGAACCGGCCCAGGAAGTAGCCGAGCACGGTCACCCCGACGGCCCAGACGACGCCGCCGACCAGCGAGTAGCTCAGGTAGCGGCGCGGCGGCATCCGTCCGACCCCCGCCAGCACGGTGATGAACGTACGGACGATCGGGACGAACCGGCCCAGCACGATGGCCCGGTTGCCGTACTTGTCGAAGAACTCCTGCGTCCGGGTCACGTGCGCAGGGGTGAACAGCCTCGAGCGCGGCTTGTCGAAGATCGCCGGCCCGGCCCGGCGGCCGATCAGGTAGCCCACCACGTTCCCGGCGAACGCCGCGGCCACCAGGATCAGGCAGGTCAGCCACAGCGGGGTACGGATGGCGCCCTGGGCGACGAACAGGCCCGCGGTGAACAGCAACGAGTCCCCGGGCATGAAGAAGCCGACCAGCAGCCCGCATTCGGCGAACACGATCGCCGCGAGACCGAGCAGCGCCCACGGGCCCAGCCAGCTGATGATGGTGCCCGGCTGGAGCCACTCCGGGCCGAGCGCGAGCGCCGTCGCGGCGAGGTGCGTCACGAGAACGACGGTACCGGGTCAGCGGGCTCATCCGAGCGGGGGCAGCAGTCCCGGCACGAGGACTGACAGCAGCGCGAGGACGGCGCCGAGCACGGCCCCCGCCAGCAGGGCGACGGCCAGCGCCCAGCCCGCCTGGGTCAGCGGCGACAGCGCCGGGCGGCCCGGCGGGTCGGTGCTGCCGGCCGTTGCCGGATCACGCTGAGGCGCCGTCCGGTCGCCGCCGACCTGCTGTGATCGCACGGGTGACGCAGGCGTGCCCCGCCCGGCCTGGGCCGACTGCGCGCGCAGCGCCTCGGCCAGGCGTTGCTCGGAAAGGTCCATCTCCCTCACGGCGCTGCGGGCCGCCCGGCCAGCACGCGGGCGACCGCGTCGAGCGCCCGGCTGGCCGTGGACTTCACGGTGCCCCGGCTGATGCCCGTCGACTCGGCGATCTCTGCCTCGGACAGCCCGCCGTAGTAGCGCAGCACGAGCACCTCGCGTTGCCGCGGGGGCAGCGTGCCCAGCGCGTCGACCACTGCCTGGTGCTCGGCGGAGAGCATGGCCAGTGACTCCGCGGAGCGGGCGGTGGCCTGGTGCGGAGGTACGTACTCCCGTGCGGTACGGCGTCTGCGCAGTACCGAACGCGCCCCGTTGACCACCGCGGTGCGCAGGTAGCCGAGCGCGGCGGCCTCGTCGCGCAGCCCCGACCAGTGCCGGTGCAGCCCGGCGAACGCCTCCTGAACGACGTCCTCAGCCGTCGCAGGCTCGTCGACGAGCAGGATCGCGAGGCGGACCAGCCGCATCCGATGGTCGCGGTACAGGTCGGCGAGGGTGCGCGGGGCCTGCTCGGGCCCGGCGTTGACCGGGTCCGGGCGGCTGTCGATCCGGCGCAACCGGCTCAGCGTCTGCTCGACGGCGCTCTCGATCCCGTCCGTGCCCACGGGGTTCATCCTATCGGCGTCGCAGGTTCGCAGGCCGGGTACTCGGCAACCGGTGCACAACCGGTGCGGGATAATGCCCGTCGGGAACCGCGGACGTCGAGGAGGCCGACACATGCCCATCGCTACCCCCGAGATCTACAACCAGATGCTGGACAACGCCAAGACCGGCGGTTTCGCCTATCCGGCGATCAACGTGACGAGCAGTGAGACGCTCAACGCCGCGCTGCGCGGGTTCGCCGAGGCACAGAGCGACGGGATCGTCCAGGTGTCCACCGGCGGGGCGGAGTTCCTGTCCGGGACGAAGGTCAAGGACATGGTCGTCGGCTCGAGCGCGTTCGCCGAGTTCGCCCGCGTCGTCGCCGCGAAGTACCCGGTCCACGTCGCGCTGCACACCGACCACTGCCCGAAGGACAAGCTCGCCGGTTTCGTCCGGCCGCTGCTCGCGATCAGCCAGGAGCGGGTGGCGCGTGGGCAGCCCCCGCTGTTCCAGTCGCACATGTGGGACGGCTCGGCGGTGGAGCTGCACGAGAACCTGTCCATCGCCGCCGAACTGCTCGAGCTGGCCGGCGCGGCCCGGGTCATCCTCGAGGTCGAGATCGGGGTGGTCGGCGGCGAGGAGGATGGCATCAGCAACGACGTCGACGAGAAGCTCTACACCGCCCCGGGCGACTACGAGCACACCGTCGACGCGCTGGGCGCCGGCGAGAAGGGCCGGTACCTGCTCGCCGCGACCTTCGGCAACGTGCACGGCGTCTACAAGCCGGGCAACGTGAAGCTGCGCCCGGAGATCCTCAAGGAAGGTCAGGAGGTGGCGAGCCGCACGCTCGGGCTGCCCGCCGGCTCGAAGCCGTTCGACCTGGTGTTCCACGGCGGTTCCGGCTCACGGCTGGAGGAGATCCACGAGGCGCTGTCCTACGGCGTGGTGAAGATGAACGTCGACACCGACACCCAGTACGCTTTCACCCGACCGGTCGCCGCGCACCTGTTCACCCACTACGACGGCGTGCTGAAGGTCGACGGCGAGGTCGGCGACAAGAAGCTCTACGACCCGCGGTCCTACCTCAAGGCGGCCGAGGTCGGGATGGCCGACCGGGTCGTGCAGGCCGCGGAGAACCTGCGCTCCGCCGGCCAGACCCTCCGCTGACCCTCCGCCACCGCTCTCCGGGAGCGCCGGGTGGCATTCGGTGTATCTGGCGCAGCGAGCGCCGCTGTCGCTCCACCGGGCGGGGGGCGGCAGGATGGGCGCCATGAGTATCCACCGCAACCTGCTCGGTCCTGAGCCCACGCTGCTGCCCGTCGACGCGGCCGCGGGCGAGCTCGACGGGGGCGCCGACCCGGCGGCGGTCGCGGCGGCGCACCCGACGTCGAGCATCGCGTGGGCGGCGCTGGCCGAGGCGGCGCTCGCCGACGGCCGGACGGTCGCCGGGTATGCCTACGCCCGCACCGGCTATCACCGCGGCCTCGACCAGCTGCGGCGCAACGGGTGGAAGGGGTTCGGCCCGGTTCCCTGGGCGCACGAGCCCAACCGCGGTTTCCTGCGCGCGCTGGCCGCGCTGCTGCGCGCCGCCGAGGGCATCGGCGAGACCGACGAGGTGCAGCGCTGTCGGACGCTCCTGGAGGACTCCGACCCCCGAGCGGCCGCCGCGCTCGGCCTCACCTGACAGCGATCGCCGCGAGTGCGCTCATGGTTGTGGAGACGACCATTTTCGGTGATCACTCCCGCCGCGGGGGGATGTCAGGGGTGCACGAGCAGCCAGTCGGCGGTGTGCCGGTACCAGGTCCACCGCTCGACCTGGCGCGGATGTGCGACGCCGTCGTGCCACACGGTCGTCGGCCGGCAGCCGATCTGCACCGCGCGTCCGACCGCCGAGCCACGCCCGCCGGCCACGCCCTGGCGCACCGGACCCGAGCCGCCTGCCCGTACCGCCACTCCCGCCGGCCCGGGCGTGACGACGAGCCGGCGGGCCCGTCCGCGCAGCACCAGCGCATCGTCGCAGTAGGCCTCGCCCGCCACGTCGCGCAGCTCGCCACGGCCCACGAGCACCCCGCCCGCGTCGTCGCGGATCAGCGGTACCGCCGCGGCGGTGCCGTCCAGCGCCAGGGCGGCAGCCCTCGACGGGTCGACGGGCAGCCCCCACACTGCCGCCGCGGGGGACGACTGCGCGGCCGGCAGGTAACCGACCTCGATATCGAGCCGTTCGGTGCGCAGCAGCCGGACCAGCACCGCGGCCAGGTCGGCGTCGCTGCCCGCGACGATCAGCCGCCGGGGCAGGTGCTCGGCCAGTAGCGGGTCGATGTCGGTGCGCCCGGGGTTCGGGGGCAGCACGGCGGCGGGCACCCGGGCGAGCACGGCGGGCACCCGGGCGACCCGCGACGCCGGACGGCTACCGTGGAACGGGAACCTGCGCCGTGACCTGCCCGTGCAGGTCAGCAGCACCACCTGAGAATCGATCGAGCTCACTTGCTCGGTTACCCTCCCGCCGCGGTAACGCCGCGCGCTCCGCTTCGGTCCGCGCGTCCAGGACTGGAGTTTCACATGCCGGCGATCGTGCTGATCGGCGCCCAGTGGGGCGACGAGGGCAAGGGCAAGGCGACCGACCTGCTGGGCGGTCAGGTGCAGTGGGTGGTGCGTTACCAGGGCGGTAACAATGCCGGCCACACCGTCGTGTTGCCCACCGGCGAGAACTTCGCCCTGCACCTGATCCCGTCCGGCATCCTCACTCCCGGCGTACGGAACGTGATCGGCAACGGGGTGGTGGTCGACCCCGGCGTGCTGCTCGACGAGCTCGCCGGGCTCGCGGCCCGTGGGGTGGACGTCAGCAGCCTGCTGGTCAGCGCCGACGCGCACTTGATCATGCCGTACCACATCGCGATCGACAAGGTCACCGAGCGCTTCCTCGGCAAGGCCAAGATCGGCACGACCGGCCGTGGCATCGGGCCCGCCTACCAGGACAAGGTGGCCAGGGTCGGGGTCCGGGCGGCCGACGTGCTCGACGAGAAGATCCTGCACCAGAAGGTCGAGGCTGCGCTCGAGCTGAAGAACCAGATCCTGGTGAAGGTCTACAACCGCCGCGCGCTCGACGTCGACGAGGTGGTGGACACCGTGCTCGCGTGCGGCCGGAGGTTCGCCTCCCGCATCGTCGACACCAGGCTGCTGCTCAACCGCGCGCTCGAGGCGGGCGAGACGATACTGCTGGAGGGCTCGCAGGGTACCCTGCTCGACGTCGACCACGGCACGTATCCGTTCGTGACCAGCTCGAACCCTACGGCGGGCGGCGCGGCCGTCGGCTCAGGGATCGGCCCGAACAAGATCAGCAGGGTGATCGGCATCCTCAAGGCCTACACCACCCGGGTCGGCTCCGGGCCGTTCCCGACCGAGCTGCTCGACGCGATGGGTGAGCACCTGCGCAAGAGCGGCGGCGAGATCGGGGTGACCACCGGTCGGCCTCGGCGCACCGGCTGGTTCGATGCGGTCATCGGCCGCTACGCCGTCCGGGTCAACGGCATCACCGACTTCTTCCTGACCAAGCTCGACGTGCTGTCCGGCCTGGGGAAGGTGCCGGTGTGCGTGGCGTACGAGGTCGACGGCAAGCGGGTCGAGGAGATGCCGATGACGCAGACCGACGTGCACCACGCCGTCCCGGTGTACGAGGAGCTGCCCGGCTGGTTCGAGGACCTGTCCCCGTACCGGACGTTCGAGGAGCTGCCGGCCAACGCCCGGACCTACGTGCAGCGGATCGAGGAGCTCACCGGCGCGCCGGTCTCCGCGATCGGCGTCGGTCCAGGCCGGGACCAGACGATCGTCCGGTACTCCTGAGCGCGCCGCCGTCCCTCGTCGGCAGGGTGGGTCAGGCCGCGCAGGATCCCGTGTCGACCGTCCGGCTCAGCGTGGACCCACCGGCGAGCGCGGACTCGACCTGCTGCGCGGTGAGCACGAACCCGGTCTCCGAGTCGTCCACCGCGGCGCCGAACACCACGCCGAGCACCTGGCCGGCCGGTGAGATCATCGGGCCGCCGGAGTTCCCGGAGCGGACCACCGCCCGGACGGTGTAGATGTCGCGGGTCACGGTGCCGGTCTCGTAGATGTCGGGACCGACGAGCTTGATGCGGTCGCGCACCTTGGCTGTGGTGGCCCTGAAGGGCCCGTCGAGCGGGTAACCCAGGATGATCGAGTCGTCTCCGACCGACGCCGGGGTTGACGCGAACTGCAGCACCGGAACCTGCAGGTCGGGCACCGCGAGCAACGCGATGTCGACCTTCGGGTCGTAGAACACCACGGTGGCACCGAGCTGACGGGTGCGTCCACCGCGAGACGTCACCTCGACGCTGGTCTGCGAGGTGCCCGCAACGACGTGCGCGTTGGTCAGCACCGCCTCCGGGCCGACCACGAACCCGGTGCCCTCGAGCAGCCGGGAGCACGACGGTGCGCGACCGCGGACCTTGACCACGCTCAGTCGCGCGTCCTGCACGGTCTGGCTGCTCGCCAACCTGCCGTTCGGCGGCCCGACCGGGGTGATCGGGGTCTTCGCGAACGGGCTGAGCACGTCGGGGAAGCCGGAGTTGTTGAGCAGCTGGCGCAGCTCCGTCGGCAGTTGTCTGGCGCCCGCCGGCATCACCGAGTCGACGGCCTTCAGGACCTCCGAGCCGCGCACCCCCGCGGCGATCCCCGGGAAGCTCGCCGAGACCAGCGGCAGCGCCACCAGCCACGCCGCGATCACGACGGTGACAGCCTGCAGCAGCGAGCCGAGTGCGGAGTCCACGGCGAGGATGCGTTCCCCGGTGATGCGGTCGCGGATGCGGCGGCCGAAGAACACACCGGTAGTTTCGCCGAGCGCCACCAGCGCCACGACGACCGCGATGCTGGCGATGACCCGGGTGCTCGGCGTCTGGATCCCGGCGACGAGCAGCGGCGCCAGCCGCACCCCGAGCACGGCCCCGCCGAGCACGCCGACGAAGGACAGCAGCGCGACGGCCATCCCGTGCCGCCAGCCCGACACACCCGCGAACACGGCCAGCAGCAGGACGACCACGTCGACCCAGCTCATCGCCGTGACTCGGCGCACTCGGGAGGCCGCCTCGCGCGGGCACACCGCGGCATCGTGCACGCACTCACCGCACCCCCTCGACGGACGGACCGGCGTCGCCGGCGCGGCCGGGGCACGTTCATGAACCCGCGACCCCCCGCCACTGTGCCTGCGCTGCGGACCACGCCTCGGCCAGGTCGTGGACCTGGGAGGAGTCCCAGGGCCGTTCCCATCCCCCCAGATACAACAGCGCGGACAATATGCCCCCCGTGAAGCCCCACACGAGCAGGCCCGCCACGCTGAACGCCGGTCCGACGAACCCGGAGGGATGGCTCACCCGTAGCCGGTTGAGCGGGTCGGCCAGCGCGGCGAGCGGCACCCGCGCAACGCGTGCGGTCTCCCCGGGGTCGACCGCCCGGATGGCCACCGGGCAGCGCCAGTGCGCGAGCACGGGCGTGACCACGAAACCCGACGGGGCGATGAACAGGTTCGGCAACTGGGCCAGCGGGACCACGCCGGACGGGTCGAGCCCGGTCTCCTCCTCGGCCTCGCGCAGCGCCGCGGTGACCGGACCCGAGTCGGTGACGTCAATGCTGCCGCCGGGGAAGGACACCTGCCCGGCATGATCGCGCAGGGCGGTGGCGCGCTCGATGAGCAGCACGTCGGGACCGTCCGAGCCGTTGCCGAAGAGGATCAGCACGGCTGCCGGGCGGCCGCCTCGGGTTGGCGGGACGGGGTGGCAGGTCAGGATGGTCGCGTCGACACCCGAGAGGCGCTCGAGCAACGGTTCGAGGTAGGCCGGTGCGCGGTCGGGCCGCAGTTCGATGGTACCCGTCGAGCTGCCGCCGGCCCCTCCGGTCATGGCGGACCGCCGAGCCGGGCGACGGCCGCGGCCACGTCGTCGGCGGAGTGGAAGGGGACCGGCGGGTCGACGGGAACGATGCTGCCGTCGACCCGGACGACGTAGCTGACCGGCACCGCGGGCGGCGGATCGAGCGCGGCCTGCAGCGCGCGGTCGGGGTCGGTGACCGAGGGCAGCGTGACCCCGAGGTCGGCGAGCAACCCCAGCGCGGACCTCGGGTCGTCGCGGACGTCCACCCCGAGCACCACAACAGCGCCAGGTCGGACGGCGTACTCGGCCAGCACCGGCAGCTCGGCGCGACACGGCCCGCACCACGAGGCCCAGAGGTTGACCAAGGCGGGGCGCCCGGCGAGCGCGGCGCCGAGGTCGACCCGGCCGGGTGCGCCGAGGCACGGCACGAGGATCCCGCTCAGTGGGCCGGCCGCTATGCCGTGACCGGCGGTGGGACAGGGTGCCAGCGCCGCGGCGGCGCGCAGCGGGGCGAGCGCGACATCGTCGGTGGTGGCTGTGGCGGCGGTGGCTGCGGTAGCGGCCGGCGCGGAACCGGAACGGGACGCCGCGTCCGATCTGTCGCGTGGCCACAGTGCGAACACACCGACCACGACGAGCAGTACCACCAGTGCGGTGGTGACGACCTCCGAGCGACGGGGCCGGGCGCGCTCGACGCTCACCGCGAGCACCAGAACATCGGCGGCTGCCTGGACCGCTGCCTCACGCCGCGCCGTCCGCCCCTCCGGCGCCCGCCCCACCGGTCGGGTCGAAGCCGGCCAAGGCGAGCAGGTGCGCGGTTTCCGGACCCTTGACCAGCGGCGCGGCCCGCTCGGGGTCGACCGGCCCTGTACCGAACGCGGGGCAGTCGGCAGCCAGCAGGCACACCCCACAGGCCGGCCTGCGAGCGTGGCAGACCCGGCGTCCATGGAAGATCACGTGGTGCGACACCATTGTCGCGTCGCGCGTGGGCACCAGCTCGCCGACGGCATGCTCGACCGTGACCGGGTCCTCCTCGGTGGTCCACCCCCAGCGCCGGACCAGCCGACCGAAGTGGGTGTCGACCGTGATCCCGGGGATGCCGAACGCGTTGCCGAGGATCACGTTGGCCGTCTTGCGGCCGATCCCGGGGAGCGTCACCAGCTCGCCGAGGGTAGCCGGCAACACCCCGTCGTACCGTTCGACGACCGCGGCGCCCAGCCCGATCAGCGAGGTGGTCTTGTTCCGGAAGAAGCCGGTGGGCCGGATGAGCTCCTCGAGCTCGGACCGGTCGGCGCCGGCGTAGTCACGCGCCGTGGGGTAGCGGGCGAACACCGCGGGGGTGACCTCGTTGACCCGCATGTCGGTGCATTGCGCGGACAGCATGGTGGCGACGGCGAGCTCCAGCGGGGTCGTGAAGTCGAGTTCGCAGTGCGCGTCGGGGTAGGCGACCGCGAGCGCGCGGAGCATCCGGGCGACCCGGCGGGCGCGCCCGAGGCTGCTCTCCCCGGCCGCTATGCGCGCAGCGAGTGCGGACGCCCTGCGTCGATCAGGGATGGTCACGCGTCGAGCCTACGACCGCTCACCGACAGTTGGCCACGCACCCGCCCGCCGTGCGGGATGCCATCTCGCGCCCCTCCGCGAGACCAGTGCGCCTGCACAGACGAGTGCGCCTGCACACACGCTTGCAGGTCACGAACCGGTCTCGACGCGGCGAGTCGGAGACCCCGATGCCGCATGTCCGGAGGGAATGCGGGAGCATCGACGTCAATATGACTGCCTGGCTGTCCGTCCTCGTGCCGCTGCTGGTGATGTTCTTCGCGCTCGGAATGGAGCGGGTCGAGTCCAGGCTGCGGGCGTCCACCGTCCGCCAGGAGGACCTCGACGAGATGCTGGAACAGCCGCGGCCCGACGAGATCCGCGCCCTGTTCCGGCAGGGCACGGCGCGCGCCCTCGAGCTGTTCCGGTTGCGGCACCGCGACGGGCCCGCCACCAGGCGCACGGCGCGGCGGGCCAAGGTCTCCTCCTAGCCCTTAGACTGCCCGCCGACAATCCACCGCGTGCGCGGCCGGGTGGGGTGAGGAGCGGACTGTGGACGAGGTTCTGATCCGCGCCGGGATCTTCCAGGGCGTGGAGCCGAATGCGGCGGAAGCGCTGGCGCAGGCGTTGGAGCAGGCCGAGTACCCGCGCGGCCACGTGATCTTCGCTGAAGGTGAGCCGGGGGATCGGCTCTACATCATCGGAAGTGGCAAGGTGAAGATCGGCCGCAAGTCACCGGACGGCCGGGAGAACCTGCTCATGGTGGCCGGTCCGTCGGACATGTTCGGCGAGCTGTCGATCTTCGATCCAGGTCCCCGGACGTCCTCGGCAACTGCGGTCACCGAGCTGCGCGCATACACCATGGATCGCCCCGCCCTGCGCGAGTGGATCGGCAAGCGTCCCGAGATCGCCGAGCAGCTGCTGCGGGTGCTCGCGCGGCGGCTGCGCCGGACGAACAACATGCTGGCCGACCTGATCTTCACCGACGTCCCGGGCCGGGTGGCGAAGTCGCTGCTGCAGCTCGCGCGCCAGTTCGGGTCGCAGGAGTCGGGCCTGCTGCGGGTCACCCACGACCTGACCCAGGAAGAGATCGCGCAGTTGGTCGGGGCGTCCCGGGAGACCGTGAACAAGGCGCTGGCCGACTTCGCGCACCGTGGCTGGCTGCGGCTGGAGGGGAAGAGTGTGCTGATCCTGGATCCGGAGCGGCTGGCCCGCCGGGCCCGCTGAGCCCCGGGTGGCCGGTCAGGAGCGCAGGAAGCGCAGCTGGGCGCGCACCGACCACTCCGCGGCCGGCCGCAGCGCCGGGTCCACGTCGGCGTAGACCACCTCGACGATGTGGCGGGCGGTGGCAGCCGGACCGAGCTCGCGCAGCGCGGCGCGCACCTGGCTGAGCCGCTCCGCGCGGTGCGCCAGATAGGTCACGGCGACGCGCGGCGCATCGGCCAGCTCGGGACCGTGGCCCGGCAGGACCGCGGTGGCTGCCGCCAGCTCGGTGAGGCGCCGCAGCGAGTCCAGGTACGGGCCCAGTGCCCCGTCCGGGTACGCGATCACCGTGGTGCCGCGACCGAGGATGGTGTCGCCGGTGAGCACCGCGGGCCCGGTTGCGCCCGGTCCGTCCAGTACGAAGCACAGCGAGTCGGTGGTATGTCCCGGCGTCGCGAGTACCCGCAGCTCCACCCCGGCGGCAGCGACGACGTCGCCGTGCCCCAGCGCCTCGGCGCCCAGGGTCAGTGCCGGGTCCAGCGCCCGAACCGGGGCACCGACCAGCTCGGCGAAGCGGCGTGCTCCGCCCGCGTGGTCGTGGTGGTGGTGGGTGAGCAGCACCTGCGCCACAGGGCCGTGCGCGGCGACCCGGCGCAGGTGCTCCTCGTCCCTGTCGCCCGGGTCGATCACCACGCACTCCTCGACACCGGGCGCGCGCAACAGCCAGGTGTTGGTGCCCTCCAGCGTCATCGGCGACGGGTTGTCGGCCAGCAGCACCGATGCCAGCGGCGTGACCGGGCGCAGCACCCCGTACGCCGGATGGTCGGGGGCGGCAGGCGACGTCACGGTCCCACCCCGGCGTCAGGTGGCTCACGGCCCGCTCGTGATCCGCCTTGCGGGACAGCGCAGCGTAGTTCGACGGGATCCACCGGGTTCACCCGACAGAAGCTAGTCCGTCGTGACGCGGCCGGTGTCTGCGCGCTGTCGGCCGGCGCACGACGCAGAGGCGGTCGCGCGGTCACCGATCCGCGCTCTTCATGGTTCTGATCATGGCGGTGCCGTGGCCGGTCGCGAGTAGATCCTTCACCGGACGGAGCACACCAGTGCGTTCCGAGCAGCGGTCAGCTCGCCTGGTCCGGCCGGTCGAGGCGTGGTGGCCAGGCGGACCCGTTCGGGCCGGCGTTCGTCGCGGCGGTGGGGCGCACCGTGGGCGGCTTCCGCTCGCGGGCGATCAGTTCGGCATGCAGCAGGCGGAGCAGCTCACGTTCGGTGCCCGTGAGCGAGGCCATCGGGTCGCTGTCGTCGGCCTGCGTGCCCGCGGGCTGCTGCGCAGCGGGTTGGGTCTGCGGAGCCTCTGTGCGCGGAGTCTCTGCCGGCGGGAACCCTGCTTGTCGTGGTCCGGCAGCCGGGTCGATCGGATCGACGTCCGCTCCGGCGTCCGGATCCGAGCGGTGCCGGGCGCGACGCTGTCCGACTCCCGAACTCGAGGAGGGGTGGACCGCAGGCTCGTCGTTGGTCGCGGTGGGTGACGGAACTGACGAGGAGACCGCTGCGCGGGACGGCATCGCCCATGCCCCGGATACCCAGTCGTGCGCCCAGGACTGTCGTGGCTTGTCCGCGGCGCGTTCGGCACCGGGTCCCTCCGGCGGGACCTGCGGCACGGCGTGCGCGCTCCCGACAGTCGGGTCGAGCAGCGGATCGAGCAGTGGTTGCTGCAGCGGGCCGCTGAACGGGTCGTTCATCTCGACAAACGGTGCCAGGTACGCGTCGTCCTCGTCCGCAGGGGCAATGGTGCACCCAGGCTCGTCGGCGTTGAGCTCCTGCTCTGGGTCCCCGCCCGGCTGCGGTTCAGAGACCGACCGCAGCGCGGTGGCGGGCGGGGCCGGCGTTCTGTCGAGCCTCGGGGCCGAGCTCAGCGTAGGTACGGCAGCGGGTGGGATGCTCTTGCACTCACCCGCAGAAGCCGGACCGGTCGGGATGCCGACGGTCGGGAACGCCCCCACCGGACCACGTCGGACGGCCCGACCGGCATCGACGGCAGGTGCGGCCGGTTCGGCACTGCGGGGCCCGGGCGACCCGTTGAGGGCCGGGTTGCACAGCACCGGACCAGCGGCGCCAGGCTCGCACTGCGGATCTGGGCCGCCAGCGGATCTCAGCTTGCCGGGCGGTACGTCCGGTCCGCGGACACCGCGACGCGCACTGCCGACAGATCCGTGCTCGGCACCGCCCACCGCCGGCTGCCGCCGGCCCGTCTCTGCCGGTACCGGACGCGCCGAGCTGAGTGCCTCGGCGTGATAACCGGGCAGCGCCGAGCCGGCCACGAAGGCCTCGACCGACGCCGGCGCACCCGCCCGGTGCAGGATGGTGGCAAGCTGGTAGGCGAGCACGTCGGCGGCGGTGTGCGCGTCCGGTCCGGCCTCCTCGTCGACCTCGACGAGGAGCACCGGATGCGGTAGCGGCCCCGGCGCGGCTCCGGCCGGTGTGCGCCGCCAGGTCAGCCAGCTGCGGCGCCCGGCGAGCTGGTGGGCGGCAGGTCCGGCGAGCACGTCCCCGACCCACGCCACCGCGGCCGGTGGCGCGGCGTCAGCGTGGAACCGGTGCGGGGTGCCGTCCTCGCGCACGGCAGCTGGCAGCTCCTGCTCGGCGTCCAACCCGATCCGCAGTGCCCGCCCGATGGCGACGACGGCGGCGCGGACCGGTGGTGGCAGCGCCGCCCGGTCGGCAACCAGAGTGGCGGTGAGGAGCTCGAGCGCCTGGCCGTCCGCACCACTCGCGACGAGCTCCCGGCTCGACGCGAGCAGGTCGTCGTCGACCCTGCCGGCCAGCGCGAGCAGCAGCTCGTGCGTGGTCAGGACCGGCGAGGCGGACTCCGTCATGATCACGTGGTCTCCTTCGCTCGGCTGGCTTCAGGTCCCGCTGGCTCAGGTCCCGCTGGCTTCAGATCACAGTCAGGTCAACGCGCCGACCGGGCCCGTGGTGACGGTCGACTCGGCGGACGCCACCCACAACACGGCGGCTCCGACCGTCGCGGCCTGGTGGTAAAGGGGTGGTTCGAGTCCCGCCGGCAGCACCTCGACACAGGGTGTGCGCTCACCGTGCGCGCGCAGCAGCCGTTGCAGGATGCCGGTGAGCACCCACGGACGTTCGCCGCCTGCGACGAGGACGACGCGTTGCTCGCCGCGGCCGCGCCGCCAGCTCTGCCGAAGCTCGGTGACTCCGACGTGCCCACGGACGACCGCGACGACGCTGAGCGCGGCGAGGTCGGGCAACCCGGAACCGGCGCGGAACTCGACCGCCGACACGTCGGGCGCGCGCGCGGGCAGCACCGCGTCGAGCAGCCGGCGCGGTGCGCCCCACCCGCCGACGGCGTCGATGAGCAGGTCGCATTCGGCGTCGCTGAGCCCGATCCGGTTGCGCAGCAGGGCTCGCGGCAGGGTCGCGCTGACCGCGGCCCTGCCCCCGACGGCCAGCCAGTCGCGCAGCCGCCACAGCTGGTCGTCGGGCAACCGGCCGGCCAGCCGCAACAGCAGCTCGTGGCAGGCGCGGTCGGCGTCGTCCGGGCCGCTCCCAGCGCTCAGCACGACATCCCTCATCGCGCCACCTCCGTCACGCCACCTCGACGGTCAGCTCGACCTCGACCGGCGCGTCCAGCGGCAGCTCCGCCACCCCGACCGCCGACCTGGCATGCTGCCCGGCCTCGCCGAACACGTCGCCCAGCAGCTCCGAAGCCCCGTTGACGACGCCGGGCTGGCCGCCGAAACCCGGCGCGGACGCGACGAAGCCGACGACCTTCACCACCCCGGTGACGGCGTCGAGCCCGACCAGCGCGTCGATCGCGGCGAGAGCGTTCAACCCGCAGAGCCGGGCGTAGCCGTAGGCGGCCTCGGCGCTGACCGTGGCCCCGACCTTGCCCGTGCCCGCCAGCTCGCCGTCCACGAACGGGAGTTGACCGGCGGTGAAGACCAGCGAGCCGGCGCGCCGGGCCGGGACGTAGGCGCCCGCCGGAGCCGCCACCGCCGGCAGCGTGATGCCGAGCTCGCGCAGCCGCACGCTGGGCGCCGGCACGTCGCTCAGCCGCCCTTGGCCGGGCGCTTGAAGAACGCCACCAGCTGCTCGGGGTTCGCCCCGGACGTGACAGTGACCAGTTCCCAGCCGTCCCGACCGAAGTTGTCCAGGATCGCCTTGGTGTTGTGGATCAACAGCGGCGCGGTGAGGTATTCCCACTTCGTGCCTGTGCCCGGGGAGCTCATGGCGGACAACTGTAGTGCGAGCCTGATCGCGCTCGGGCGGCCGGTCGGCGGCGGCATACGTAGGCTGGGCACCGTGACGTCGCCCGGCTGGCCCACAGCGTTGTCCGGCGTCCGTCTGCATGTGGTGTCCGGAAAGGGCGGAACGGGCAAGACGACGGTCGCGGCCGCGCTCGCACTGGCGTTGGCCAGCGGTGGCAGGCGCACCCTGCTGGTGGAGGTGGAAGGGCGCCAGGGCATCGCGCAGGTGTTCGACACCGCACCGCTCCCCTACGCAGAGCGCCGGATCGCGGTGGCGCCCGGCGGGGGCGAGGTACGGGCACTCGCCGTCGACGCCGAGGCCGCCCTGCTGGAGTACTTCGAGATGTTCTACCGGTTCGGCATGGCGGGCCGGACGCTGCGCCGGATGGGCGCCATCGAGTTTGCCACGACGTTGGCTCCGGGCCTGCGTGACGTGCTGCTCACCGGCAAGGTCAAGGAGTGTGTGACGCGCACGGGCAAGGACGGCCGCCCCGTCTACGACGCCGTGGTCCTCGACGCCCCGCCGACCGGCCGGGTGGTGAGCTTCCTCGACGTCACGAAGGCGATGGCCGACCTCGCGAGGACCGGGCCGATCCACGGCCAGGCCGCAGGCGTCGTCGCGCTGCTGCATTCGGGCCGGACCACGGTGCACCTGGTCACGTTGCTCGAGGACCTGCCGGTCACCGAGACCCTGGAGACCGCGCAGCAGCTGGGCGCTGCCGACCTGCCGCCCGGGGTGGTGATCGTCAACAAGGTGCGGGAGCAGTGGCTTCCCGATCGGTCGGTGGTGCCGGCGGCCGGCGGCCGGATCGACACCGTCCGGGTGCGCACCGGGCTGTCCGCCGCCGGGCTGGACCTACCGCCGGACGTCGTCGACGGGCTGGTCGCCGAGACCGTGGAGCACGCCGTCCGGGTGGCCGTGGAGGCCGCCGCCCTGGCCCGGCTGGACGACGAGCCCGCCGGCGCGGCACCGCTGCCGCGGGTGCAGCTGCCGAAGCTGCTGGACGGGGTCGACCTCGGATCGTTGTACGAGCTGGCGGAGGCGTTGGTGGAGCAGGGTGTCCAGGTGCGTCGGACGAGTGGGGTGCTGTCGTGAGCCCGGTGAAGGCGTCCCGGCCGCTGGACGTCGACGCGGTCCTCGACGACCCCGCGACCCGGGTCGTGGTGTGCTGCGGTTCCGGCGGCGTCGGCAAGACGACGACCTCGGCCGCGCTGGCGCTGCGCGCCGCCGAGCGCGGCCGCAAGGCCGTCGTGCTGACGATCGACCCGGCCAGACGGCTGGCCCAGGCGCTCGGCCTGACCCGGCTGGGTAACGAGCCGCGCCGGGTCGACGGCGTGCCGGGCGCGGGCGAGCTGCACGCGATGATGCTGGACATGCGCCGGACCTTCGACGAGATGGTCTACGCGCACGCGGCGCCCGGTCGGGCTGAGAAGATCATCGCCAACCCCTTCTACCAGACCATCTCCACCTCGTTCTCCGGGACGCAGGAGTACATGGCGATGGAGAAGCTGAGCCAGCTCACCGCCACCGGCGACTGGGACCTCGTCGTCGTCGACACCCCGCCGTCGCGCTCGGCGCTGGACTTCCTCGACGCCCCGCAGCGGATGTCGAACTTCCTGGACGGCCGAATGATCCGGTTGCTGTCCGCGCCGGCGCGCGCGGGCAGCCGGAGTCTTCGCAAGATCGTCGGCGCCGGGTTCGGATTGTTCGCCAAGGCCGTCTCGACGATCCTCGGTGGTGCGCTGCTCGCCGACGCATCGGCCTTCGTGCAGGCCTTCGACACGATGTTCGGGGGCTTCCGGGAGCGCGCCGACATGACCTACGCGTTGCTGCGTTCGCCCGGTACCGCGTTCCTCGTGATCGCCGCACCCGAGCCGGACGCGCTGCGTGAGGCCGCCTACTTCGTCGACCGACTCTCGGCCGAGAGGATG
This sequence comes from Mycobacteriales bacterium, assembly GCA_038254065.1. Classification (GTDB taxonomy): domain Bacteria; phylum Actinomycetota; class Actinomycetes; order Mycobacteriales; family Pseudonocardiaceae; genus Pseudonocardia. The sequence continues at coordinate 42,471 of JBBSGM010000001.1, forward strand.
CCGCTGGCCGGACTGGTGCTCAACCGGACCCACCCGGTGCTGGCACCGCTGTCCGCGGCCCGCGCGCGCGCCGCGGCGGAGAACGCCGGGGGCAGCGGGTCGAAGCTGGTCGTGGCGGTGTTGCGGCTGCATGCCGACCGGGTGGACCTGGCCGAGCGCGAGGACCGGTTGCTCGGCCGGTTCGCCGCTGCGCACCCGACGGTCCGGGTGGCCAGGGTGCCCGCGGTGGCCGGCGACATCACCGACCTGGACGGGCTCCGGGAGATCGGGGACCGGCTGGCGTCGGGCGGCGACACCGAGCCCGGCTCAGCCGTCGCGGAGTTTCGCGCGGCCCGCTGAACCACCCTCAGGCCGAGACCCGCAGCGCCGGTTCGGCCTCGGCCGCGGGTGCGCCGGCCGCCACCTGGTCCGCGCGCTGCCCGGCCGACGGTGCGTAATGCGCCGTCCGGGCGTCGGTGAGCAGCTGGGCCCAGGACCGCACCGTGGGCCTGCTGCGCAGCACGGCCCGGCGTTCCCGCTCGGTCATCCCGCCCCACACCCCGAACTCGATGCGCTCGTCGAGAGCGTGCGCGAGACATTCGGTGCGCACCGGGCAGGCGAGACAGAACTGCCGTACCTCGCGCTGCTGCGCGCCGGTGACGAAGAGCGTCTCGCCGTCCCGCGTCCGGCACCGTGCCGCCGCCCGCCAGTTCCACCTGGCCGCCGCCGTTGTAGTCATGATCCGTCCCGCCATGATGTCCCTCCCGAGGTCGTTGAATGTGGCGACCCTGCTGAGACGGATTCTCGGAACGTCCGGTTCCGCCGGTAAGCGAGCAGAACTACTCAACTTCACCGAGCCGGTGACCTGAGGGAAGTGTCACGGTGCCCGCGTACGCTGCTCCCCGTGAAGATCCCGCCCCACGTCGTCCGACCGGTGGGCCTGCTGCTGGGGCTCTGCGTGCTCGCGGGTGTGCTCGGGGCCGGGATGGCCTTCCCGGTCGCAGCGGGTCTCGGGTTGATGTCCAGCCAGGCCGGAGACAGCGTCAACAGCACCACCACCGATCTCGTCGAGGGTGCGTTGCCGCTGCGCAGCACCATCACCGACGCGACCGGCCAGCCGGTGGCCTACGTGTTCGACCAGAACCGCGCCGCGGTCACCGCCGACCAGATCTCGCCCGCCATGAAGGCGGCGATCGTCGCGATCGAGGACCGGCGGTTCTACCAGCACAACGGTGTCGACTGGCAGGGCACCATCCGCGCGGTGATCGCGAACTCCGCATCGGGTGACGTGGTGCAGGGCGCGTCGACACTCACCCAGCAGTACGTCAAGAACTACCTGCTCTACGTCGCAGCGCAGACCCAGGCGGAACGGCTCAAGGCCACCGAGCAGACCCCGGCGCGCAAGCTCAAGGAAGCCCGCATCGCGCTGCAGATGGAGCGCTCGCTGAGCAAGGAGGAGATCCTCACCCGCTACTTGAACATCGTGTTCTGGGGCAACGGGGCGTACGGGATCGCCGCCGCGGCGCGGACCTACTTCGGCGTCACCGCCGACCGGCTCACCGTGCCGCAGGCCGCGCTGCTCGCCGGGATGGTCCGCAGCACCAGCGCGTTCGACCCGGTGGCGCACCCGCAGGCCGCACTCGACCGGCGCAACCTGGTGATCACCCAGATGAAGGACCAGGGCATGATCGACGTGTCGCAGGCGCAGGCGGCGGTGAGCTCCCCGCTCGGCGTCTCGAGCCCGCTGAACACGCAGGCCAACGGCTGTATCGGCGCCGGCGACGCGGGCTTCTTCTGCAAGTACGTGATCGACTACCTCACCCAGGCCGGCTTCTCTCACGAGCAGCTCAACCGCGGTGGCTACACGATCAAGACCACGCTGGACCGGGCCGCACTGGACAAGATGAAGGCCTCACTCGACGCCCAGGTGCCCCCCGGGCAGCCCGACGTCGCCAATGTGATGTCGCTGCTGGCGCCGGGCCAGGACAAGCACCGGGTGATCGCCATGGGGTCCAACCGCACCTTCGGGCTCGACGCCGAAGCGCTGCAGACCAGCTACGGCCTTCCCTACGAGCCGGTCAACCTCGGCGCCGGGTCCGTCTACAAGATCTTCACGGCGGCCACCGCGCTGGCGAAGGGGCTGGGGATCAACTACCAGATGGAGGTGCCGCCGAGCGGGTACACCTCGCCGATCTACGTCGACATCGCCGGGCGGCCGATCCCGGTGCAGAACGCCGGCAGCTATCCCGACCGGCTGAGCCTCACCGACGCGTTGGCCACCTCACCGAACACCGCGTTCGTCAAGCTCGAGGAGTTCACCGGGATTCCCGACGTCGTCGACATGGCGGTGCGGCTGGGGATGAAGTCACTGGCCACCACTCCGTTCGTCGACCCGATCACCGGGCGCCGGACCGATCGCTCGATCGCCGAGGTCACCAAGGCCCAGAAACAGGCGTCGTTCACCCTGGGCGTGAGCCCGACCAGCGTGCTGGAGCTGGCCAACGTCGGGGCGACCCTGGCCAGTGCGGGCAAGTGGTGCCCACCGAGCCCGATCGACACGGTCACCGACGCCGCGGGGAAGCCCGTCCCGGTCACCGAGGCGCCCTGCGAGCAGGCCGTCGAGCCCGGGTTGGCGAACACGATGATGACGGCGCTGAGCCGCGACGACCTGGCCGGCACCTCCGCCGCGGCCGCCCGCCAGTTCGGCTGGGACCGCCCGATGCTCGGCAAGACCGGGACCACCCAGCAGAACAAGTCGGCGGCATTCCTGGGCGCGGTGCCGCAGCTGGCCGGAGCGGTGATCACCTTCGACAACTCCAGCTCACCCAAGCCCCTCTGCGACGGCGCAGGTGCGCCGTTCGCCTGCCGCAGCGGCAACATCTTCGGTGGCAAGACCCCGGCCCAGACGTGGTTCGGGGCGGTCAAGCCGATCCTCGAGGGCCAGCCGGTACTGCCGTTGCCCCCACCGGAGGACCGTTACCTGCAGGGGGGTGCCGAGACGCAGGTGCCCGACGTCGTCGGCCGCGCGGAGGACGATGCGCGGGCGGAGCTGGCGGCGGCCGGCTGGCAGGCCTCCACCCGGAGCGTGGACAACCTGGCCAGCCGCGGCACGGTCCTCGGGCAGACCCCGCGCGGCACCGCACTGCCGGGTGAGACGATCGTGCTGCAGATCAGCAGTGGTTCGGTGCCCGCCCCGCCGCCCCCGCCGAGTGGGGCGCCTTTCTCGCCGGGCGGCCTGCCGCCGGGTGTGCCGGTGCCCGGTGATCAGCAGCCGGGGGGTCAGCTGCCGGGCGGCCAGGGCACGGGCCCGCCATGATCCGGCCGGCCACACCGCGCCGCCCCTCGGTCGACCCGCGCCACCAGCCGGTCCCCGCCGTCCCCGGCGACCGGCCCCGGGTCGTGAGCGAGCTGACCGCAGCACCGGCAGGGCCGTGCCGAGAAGCCGCTGAGCCCTGTCGCCTGCCCCTCGCGTCGGTCCCGGGCGATCGCGTCTACCCTCACGCGAAAGGGGCGACGTCCGGCACCGCGCACCGCCGGACCCCGACGAGGAGGTGAGGAGCGATCAGCTCCGAGACCGCTCCGCGCGGCATCCCCGTGCTCTCGGCGCCGACGTCGCACCGCGTCCGCAGTGTGCTGGCGATCCCGGCGTTCCGCAGGCTGTGGCTGGTCACTGCCGTCTCCTCGACGGGTGACTGGTTGTCCCTGCTCGCGCTGACCTCGCTGGCCACCCAGCTCACCAGCGGTTACCAGGCGCAGAGCTTCGCGCTCGGCGGCGTCGTCGCGACCAAGCTGGCGCCCGCGCTCGTGTTCGGCCCGCTGGCCGGTGCGCTGGCCGACCGCTTCGACCGCCGTCGCGTCATGGTGGTGTGTGACCTGTGCAGGTTCGGCCTGTTCATCTCGATCCCGCTGGTCGGGTCGCTGGTGTGGCTGTTCGCGGCAACGTTCCTCATCGAGATCTGCTCGCTGTTCTGGATCCCGGCCAAGGACGCGTCGGTCCCGAACCTGCTGCGCCGGCCCGACCAGGTGGAGACGGCCAACCAGCTCGCGTTGGTGATGACCTACGGCGTCGCCGTGATCACCGCGTCCGGGTTGTTCACCCTGGTGGCCGGCGCCGGCTCGCTGCTGGGCAGCACCGAGCCGCTGGTCACGGTCTACGTCGCGCTGGTGATCAACGGGTCGGCCTACCTGCTCACCGCGGCGACGGTCTGGTTCCGGATCAAGGAGATCTCCGGCCGCTCGGAAGTTCGTCGGGAGGCCACTGCGGGGCTGCTCGCACTGCTCCGTGACGGGTTCACGTTCGTGGGCAGTACGCCGCTGGTCCGCGGGCTGGTCATCGGGATCATCGGCGCGTTCGCCGCGGGTGGCACCGTCATCGCGTCGGCCAAGCTGTACTCGGCCAGCCTCGGCGGCGGCGACGCCGCCTACAGCATGCTGTTCGCGGCGATGTTCATCGGGCTGGCGGCCGGCATGGGGTCCTCACCGCGGCTGGCACGGCGGCTGCCGCACAACCGGCTGTTCGGTGCGGCGATCGTGGCCGCCGGGCTGTCGCTCGCGCTGGTCGCGCTGGCGCCGCACCTGTTCGTGGCGCTGGCCGCGGTCGCGCTGGTCGGTGCGTTCGCCGGAATCGCCTTCCTCACCGGCCTGACGATCATCGGGGCGCAGGTGGCCGACGCGGTGCGCGGCCGGGTGGTGGCGTTCGTGCAGTCGCTGGTCCGGGTGGTGCTGCTCGGCTCGATGTCGCTGGTCCCGCTGGTCGTCGGCGTGGTCAAGGCGCGCACGGTGGAGATGTTCGGCTCCGTATTCCTTGTCGACGGAACCCGCACCGTGATGTTCGTGGGTGGCCTGGTCGCCGCGGCGGTCGGGACGCTCGCCTACCGGCAGATGGACGACCGGCGCACCGAGCCACTGCTGCCCGACCTGCTCGCCGCGCTGCGCCGGGGTGACCGCAGGTCCGGCGCCGGAGTGCTGATCGCCGTCGAGGGCGCGACCGCCGAGGAGACCGCCGAGCAGGCCGGGCGGCTGTGCGCCGCGCTGCGCGAGCAGGGCCATGTCGTCATCGAGCCCGGTGACGGCGAGCGCGACCAGGCCCGCTGGGCCGCCGCGACCCGCGAGGCGAACCTGTCGGGTGCGCGGGCCAAGGCGCTGGCCGTCGCCGCGGTGCGCGCGGATCTCGTCGAGCGCGTCATCCGGCCTGCACTCGCCGAGGGCTTCGTCGTGGTCGTCGACCGGTTCCTGGCCAGCCCACTCGCCCAGTTCGGGGTGGCCGCGGGCACCGTACTCGATCCCGGTGAGCTCGAGAGCCTCGCCGCCTGGGCGACCGGGCGGCTGCGCCCCGACATCACCGTGCTGCTCGACCGCGCTCCCGCCGCCGTTGATCCTGCTGAACCCGTCGAGCGGCGCGGGCTGGCCGGCGAGGAGCACATTCGAGTACAGCGGCTGCTCACCCGGATGGCGGCCGCGGAGCCGCACCGCTACGTCGTCGTCGACGCCGAGGGGTCGCCCGAGGTGGTTGCCGCGCGAGTACTCACCGGGCTGGCCCCGGTGTGTCCCCCGCCCACCGTCCGCGCCCCGGACGCCACGTTCCGGGAGCAGGCGACCGTCGTCGACCCGGACGCGAGGGCGCCGCGGTGAGCCGAACCACCTCACACTGCGCCGAACGCGGCGTCTGGCGCGACGTCGTCGGGCAGCCGGCCGCGGTCGCGGAGCTGAGCGCCGCGGCGGTGGACCCCTCGGCGATGACGCATGCCTGGCTGTTCACCGGCCCACCCGGATCGGGCCGCTCGGTGGCGGCCCGGGCGTTCGCGGCAGCGTTGCAGTGTCCCGAGCACGGTTGTGGTGAGTGCAATGCCTGCCGCACCGTGCTGGCCGGCACGCACGCCGACGTCCGCGAGATCGTGCCCGAGGGACTGTCGATCTCGGTCGCCGAGATGCGGGCGCTGGTCCAGCTCGCGGCGCGCCGGCCGGCCACCGGCCACTGGCATGTCCTGGTCATCACCGACGCCGACCGGCTCACCGAGGGCGCGGCGAACGCGCTGCTCAAGGCGGTGGAGGAGCCCCCGGAGCGGACCGTGTTCCTGCTGTGCGCGCCGTCCGACCATCCCGACGACGTGCCGGTCACCATCCGTTCCCGCTGCCGGATCGTGCCGCTGCGAGTGCCGTCGCCCAGCGCGGTGGCGGCAGTACTCATGGAGCGCGACGGCGTCGACGCCGACACCGCGCAGTGGGCCGCCTCGGTGTCCGGCGGCCATGTCGGGCGGGCCCGCCGGCTGGCTCGCGACCCCGAGGCCCGCGACCGCCGGGAGCGCATCCTGTCCGTGCCGCTACGCCTGCGCGGTCTGGGTGACGCGTTCGCCCACGCCGACGAGCTGGTCCGTTCCGCCGAGGCCGAGGCCGCCGAGGTCAGTCGCAGCCGGGACACCGCCGAGCGCGAGGAGCTCGCCGTCGCGATGGGAGCGGGCGGGACGGGCAAGGGGGTCGCTGCCGCGGCCCGCGGGGCGAAGGCGGCGGAGCGGGAGCTGGAGCGCAGGCAGAAGTCACGTTCCACCCGCACCCAGCGCGACGCGCTCGACCGCGCGCTCGTCGACCTCGCCGGGTTCTTCCGCGACGCGCTGGTGGCAGGGAGCGGGGCCCGGGTGGCGCTGGGCAATCCCGACCGCGAGCCCGACGTCCGGCGGGCGGCGACCGCCTGGCCCGCAGAGTCATTGCTCCGCCGGTTGGAGGCGGTGCTGGCCTGCCGGGAGGCGGTGGACCTGAACGTGAAGCCGCGGATCGCGGTCGAGGCGATGATGGTGGCGTTGCAGCGCGGCTGACCGGGGTGGCGGTAGGCCTGCGCCCCGGCACGCCGAGCCCGCTCACCGGTGGTCGTCGGATCGATCGCTACACTTGCGCAGCACGACCAGCCGCCTTAGCTCAGTCGGTTAGAGCGACGCACTCGTAATGCGTAGGTCTGGGGTTCGACTCCCCAAGGCGGCTCCATTCTTTTCCCAGGTCAGCGGCTCGTAGCGGCTTTCTACGTCGCATGAGTTCCCGGCGGCTGGCATGAGTTGTGGCATGTCGTCGGTCCATCGGCCTACTGTCGCGGCATGTCGAGGGGTTCGATCGAGACGCTGCGTACGGGTTTCCGTGCGCGCGTCTACGCCGGCAAGGACCCGATCACCGGCAAGCAGACCTACCTGCGGGGCGAGACCCGCCGTCACCGGCGCGACGCCGAGACTGATGCTGAGCGCCTGGTCGCGAACGTCGAGGCCGAGCGCCGGCCCGACCAGCACGCCACCGTGGCCCACCTTCTCGACCGCTGGACCGAGGTCGTCGACCACGAGCTCAGCACCGCCGAGACGACGGCCGGCTACGTTCGACGGACCCTGAAGCCGGCCCTCGGCGACCTGACGGTGCGCAAGCTCCAGCACCGCGTCGACATCCTCGACCGGCTCTACACCCACCTGCGCCGGTGCAACCAGCTCTGCGACGGGCAGGGCCGGACTCGACAGCCTGCCGGGGTCGCCGATGCAGCCGCGCATGTCTGCCGCCCGATGTCCCCTAGTTCGGTCCGCCGCGTGCACGCGATCCTCTCCGCGGCGCTCAACTACGCCGTCTCGTGGGGATGGATCGAACGCAATCCGGCCGACTACGCCCACCCGCCGAAGATCGCTCGCCGCCGCGCCGAACCGCCGACGCCCGAGCAGGTCGCGCTCCTGCTGAACGCCGCCGCTGCCACCGACGACGAGGTGGCGGTGTTCCTCTGGCTCGCGGTCACCACCGGCGCGCGGCGCGGAGAGCTGGTCGCCCTGCGCTGGTCGGCTGTTGACCTCGACCGTGGCGTGCTGCGCCTCGCCGCCAACTACGTCGTCCGCAGCGGCCAGCGCCGGCTGAAGGGCACGAAGACCGGCGAGGAGAGGCTGCTCTCGCTCGATGTGGCGACCGTCGGTGCCCTGGCAGATCTCCGTGCCGTCCGCGCCGACGCCCTCGCGCCGGCCGGCCTCCCCCTGCCGGCCGACGCGTTCGTGTTCACCCCCGACCCGCTGGGCGCTCGACCCTGGAACCCTGACCACTTCACTCACCGCTACCGCGCCCTGGCCGACGAACTGGGGATCGTCGAACCGCTCAAGAACCTCCGGCATTTCAACGCCACCCAGCTGCTCGCGGCCGGGGTGGACCTGCGCACGACCGCCGGACGGTTGGGCCACAGTGACGGCGGTGCCACAACCCTGCGCGTATATGCCAGCTGGACGCGGCCAGCGGATCAACGTGCCGCCGAGCTTCTCGCCGGCGACCTCGCGGCTCTGCGCGCCCGATCCGCCGCCACGTCCCCACAGCCAACTCTGCCGGGGCGACGTCGTACGGCCCGAGTCCGACCGGAGCTGGACGACGTCCTGCCCCTCGCCGAAGAGCTGCGCGACTACCGGCAGCTCGCCGCCGCACTCCGTGACGCGATCCGACTCGACAAGCTCAGACCCGGTGACCCATGCCCGTCCGCGGCAGCGCTAGCGGCGCACGCCGGACTCGCGCGCTCGACCGCGCATCGTGCCATCACCGCGCTCGGGGACGAGGGCGCGATCGTGCGTGTGCGCGGCCGTTGGGAAGTCGTGGGTTTCCCGGAGCTGCGTCGGAAGGCTGGGGTCTGATGGCGCGCGACATCTCCCCGTCAGCCCTTCAGCTCCGACTGCCGTCGCCGCTCGAAACTCTCGACGATGACCGCCTCAGCCGGCACGGGGTCCGGGTCATGCTCAAGCGGGACGACCTCATTCACCCGGGCATCCCCGGCAACAAGTGGCGGAAGCTAAAGTACAACCTCTTCGACGCAGCAGCGTCCGGTGAGCAGACACTCCTGACTTTCGGCGGCGCCTACTCGAACCACATTCGTGCAGTCGCGGCCGCCGGATACCACTTCGGGTTCACGACCATCGGCATCATCCGCGGTGAGGAGCACTTGCCCCTGAACCCGACGCTCGGCTTCGCCGTCCGCCACGGGATGACGATCGACTACCTCGACCGAGCGACCTATCGCGACAAGACCGACCCGACTGTCGTCGAAGGACTGCACCGCCGCTTCGGCGACTTCTTCCTGCTCCCCGAGGGCGGGAGCAACGCAGCCGCGGTGCGCGGCGCGGCGGAGATCTCGGCCGAGCTGCCACCTGACTATGACGTCGTCTGCTGCCCGTGCGGGACGGGCGGGACGCTAGCCGGGCTCGCGGCCGGCCTTCCTGCGGGCAAGCTCGCGCTCGGTTTCGCGGCACTCAAGGGGGCCGGCTTCCTCGTCGACGACGTGACGCGCCTTCAGCGGGAGTATGGAACGGTGACTGAAAATTGGAACATCGAGCTGGACTACCACTTCGGTGGCTTTGCCCGCCGTAAACCCGCCCTGGACGCGTTTATGGCCGACTTCCGACTCCGACACTCAATTGACCTAGAGTGGGTGTACGTTGCGAAGATGCTCTACGGCGTATTCGACTTGGTCGAGCGCGGCTGGTTCGCCGCCGGTACAACGGTCGTCTCGGTCGTCACGGGCCCGGCTTTACCTTAGCCCGGGCTTCACCGGATTGATCATGTAGCGACACGGTGGTCCTGGATGCGTAAAGGTGCCTGCTCAGCTGCGTCCCCAAAGCTCAGCGTATGTCCAGCGCGACTTTGATGACCCACCTGAGATTGATCTGCATCTCTCCGATTGGCATTTCGACATGGTCACGGCGGTTGAATTGAGTCCAGCGAGGACACGTATCCGAGAATCGCCATCATTCTCCCGTAAGCCTCACCGTGTAGTCAGTTAGGCGCTTGCCTAGGGTCGGTAGGTCAAGCTCGACTCGCACTGCTTCAAGGTACAGATCTATTAGTTCTTGGGAAGGCTCCCGGATGCTATACCACTCTTCGATCGTGAATTGCCCTGTCCGTGCTGACTTAAATAATTCGTTCACTTGGTGGTCAACGTCGCGGGCTAATGCTGCGGTAGCAGGCGCTCCGTGCATCCATACGGCAATTACCGCTCGGTTCCACATGATGCCTGCCTGCCGGGCGTCCTCAATCCGATCGGCGGTTTCATCGGAGTCGAGACTCGTCAGCGCCACGCGTCGCATCGCCTCTCGCAGTACGAAGTACTCGGATGCTAGGTCTTGGTAGCTCCGAACTCGTCGTTCGCGGAGGTCCTTCTCTCGTTCCTGTCTTGTGTCGAGTCGCCGGCTAACAACGATTCCCGCAATGGTGGCCGCTGCAGAGGTGACTGCTGCTGTGACTCCGAATAGGGCAAGGAGGAGTTGCTGATTCATTGGGAATCCGATCGAATCTGGTCGGTGCTAGCGTGTACTTGTAGAGAACGATTGAATGCGGGGGTGCAGAATCCGATGCGCTTGGGCCTCACCTTGGCTACTGCCGAATGAGGACAGGCTTCCAGTCTGCGCCTTGAGTCTCTTCCAAGCGCGACTTGTGCCAAGTGTCGGATTCCGTCGCTTCAGATGAATGGCAGCTTTTCGGGCGAGCCACTCCGCATGTAGCCACTGCTCGGGCTTACTCCAAGCGTTTCGCCTATCCTCAACGAACGGTTGCAGGACCACGTATATGTGAACGAGCTGAGGAGCCCAGAATCTAAACAATGCTCGTTGAGCGATATGTCCGTTAAGAGTAAGAAATCCAATGTGACTGAACTGCCGAAGAACTGCCGTAGCAGTTTCGATCTCGTCCGGGGTCAAACTGGCGACAGGCTTGCCTTCAAGCTCAAACGCGGCTGCGCGGAAATGGACACTGTCAGGTGACCACAAGGTTGCCAAGGTCTGACTTGAAACGTTTCCATGAATACCTCGACGAGCTACCATCGTCTGTGCGCTTGATATTGTGACGGCCAATACAGCGACGATGAGTGTCGAGAAATTTTCGACTGCCATGTCTGGCTCCTAACGTCAATTCGTCGACTTGAGACCTTGGCATCGGAGTATGCGCCCTAGTCTCCGGCAGGTGCATCAGCCTTGATGTAGGTTTGAGGTTTGAGGTACTTGCAGGGCGGGCGGGGGTTCATCCAGCCGACTGGGCGGGACTAGGCAGGCGTTCGCGACGGTTCTGTCGGTTACCAGCCCGAGCGGGTCAACTTCGCCGTACGCCTGGCACCACTTGAGTTGGCTCGTAGAGGTCGCCAAATCGGCATGCATACCTAGGTGAGCAGGAGGCGCTCATGAACGCTGACCTAGGAGACTGCCGCGACGGCATTGTACGTGCGCACCGATGATCTACCGAAAGCCGCGCTGCGAAGCATATTTAAGCTGGCCAGGAAGCGGGAGTTCAAGGATTGAAACCCGGGCTCGGGTTCCTGCTTCAAGATGTAGCGAGTTGTGTCGCGTCTGGCTGGGCGGCCGCTCAAGAGTTACTTAATGAGCGTTTGGGTTGGGGGTGTACCATTGGTACAACGGCAATTGGGCTTCGTTACATAGCGGTTGCTTGCGCTGCGTTCTGTCGCTAAGACTACTTGGACTCAAACTTCTTGAGCGTACGGCGATCGAGGGAACGGGATTCGAGTTTCAGATCCCAGTCGCCATTGTTGATCTGAAACCGTTTGCCGAATCCGAGCCAGCGCCCCGTCAGCTGGCCGCCCGACGGCGCGACGAGGAACTGGAGGGCACCTCGATACACCGCACCCTTGTAGTAGCCGTTCGGCGAGGTCCGCTCCTCCCATGATCCCGTCGCTGTCATGCCGTCAACCATCAGGCTCATGCCCAGCTCGGACCCCGACGATTGCGGGAGGCTCTCGACAGTGACCGATGCTCCCTGCTGCCGCAGCACGACGTAGTGGATATCCGAGAAATCCTTGCCGCGCCCGTTGCTGTAGTACGAATACTCGCTGCGCCAAACCCCGGACAGGTCCACGACGCCGCTATGGATCGGAGGCTGCGCTGCGGCCCCGGCGATGCCGTCAGGATCGGCTGGCTGCGCTGCGGCGAGCGTGAGGGCGAATCCGAGCTTCAAGAGCAATGAGCGTCGATCGAGCGCCGAGTCGAGCTGAGCTGCCCATGTTGCCGTTTCGCGGGCCAGTTCTTGAACGTCTGTCAGTTCGAGTCGCGTAACAAGTGCGCTTAGTGCTCCACGCCTGTCGCTTGAATCGCCGGTCGTTGTCACCATCGCGGGCAAGTGTGCCATGTCCGATCGGGCGCGGAAAACCACGTCCTCCGGGCGGTGATCGGCCGCGTCCGACAACAAGTCCACTACGTGGCAACTGTAGATGTCGGCGAGCTTGGTCAGGACTTCCAGCGACGGCGTATATCCGGTCGACGCCGGCCATTTCTCCCAATACGAAATGTTCTTGAATGTCTTGATGTCGTCCGGCCAGCGCTCGTTCCATCGGTCGGCGACGTCGCCCTGGCTCCAGCCGTGCGCGAGCCGAAGGGCGACGCGTGCGTTCACGCTGTACTCCCGTCGGAAGGCCGCTGCGACCTCACCCCACGTCATGCCGTCCGCCCGCAGCATCTCGGCGTGCTGCGCCTGCGCCTGCTTCTGGCTCCGGACTCGGACAGGCATCGACGTCTCCTCGGGGCCCTCTGGGACAGCAACTCACCAGCAATGATAGCAGTTTGTCCCCGTCGAACGGGGAGCTTCTGTCAGAGATGATCGCCGCCGCGCTGGGTGTTTTGCCCGCTCCGCACGCCGTTCCCTGATGTCTCGACGGGAGCTGACGACGCGGACCGCACCGGCCGTCCGCACAGCGCCCCTCAATCCGGGAGAGGAGCGACAACTCATGAATCAGAACCCAGCTGTGCGCATCCCGCGCACTCGGGCACCGGACGACGAGCACCCGCTGATGACCATCACCGCGGCGGCGCGGGCGCTCGGCTGTTCCGCAATGACCATCCGGCGACGGGTCGATGCCCGCCAATTCCCCGCCGTCAAGATCGGCTCGAAGGCGCAGGTCCCACGGGCGTTCGTCGCCCGCGTGCTCGCCGATGCGCTGGGCGGCCGGACAGTCGTCGTCGAGGAGTACGCGGCGGCCTGGATGAACGCGCTCGACGCGGACGAGCAGGTGGCCCGTGCCTAGCCCTGGAGTTCTGATCTTCGTGGTGATCGTGGGTGCAGTCATCTGCGCCCGGGCCCGCGTGGCCGGCGGCGCTGTTCTGTTCGGGGTAGCCGCGGTAGTGCTGTTCGTGGCTACCCCGGCGGGTGCCGGTCTGCCGGGCGCGGTGTCGAGCTTCCTGTCGACGTTCGACCACGCAGCGACGCCGGTCCTGTCGGGAACGGGCGGTGCGGGATGAGCGCGCCGGCCCTGACCCAGGACCCGGAGCTGACCGTGGGCGAGATCGGTGGTCACGCGGTCGTGTTCCGCGGGGCGCACCGCGATGTCAACCCGACGCCGATCACGACGGGCGTGGTGTTGCGGGTGCCGATGTCACACGAGGACGTCGAGGCGATGTTCTGGCGGATGTTGCGCGATCAGGGGGTGACGTTCGCCGACCTGGACGACGACACGACCGCGTGCTGGTTCTTGCTGGACGCGATCCTCGGCGCCGGCGTCTCTGGACTCGACTGCTACCGCGACGCGTTGGCTGCGGTTACGCCGGCCGATCCGGACTATGCCGCCGTAGCGCGGCTGCGCCGCCGTGTCGTGGCGTTGATCGGCCCGCATCCGCGACGGCGCTGGCGCGGCCGGCCAGGGTGTGGGGAAGGGAGCCGCGGCGGCCACCGCGCTCCCCTCCTGATCTCCCAGACGACCAACCCGTTGGCAGGTACATCGGCGCCGGATGAAGGCCGAGTCTTTGGGGACGGGCCGTGATGGCCGGCCCGCGCGTGCTGCACGGCCTGCTCGCGATCGTGGCCGCCGCCGCCGCGGTGTTGTCGTTCGCCGCGCTTCGGGATCTCGCCCTGGTGTGCGGGTTCGCCCCACAGTTGGCGTGGCTGCTGCCGGTCGTGGTCGACGCAGGCGCCGCGGCCGGGTCGCTGGTCTGGCTCGGTGGCCGAGTCGCACGGCCGGCCCGGCGATTCGCCCGCACTCTCGCACTGGCCCTGCTGGGGTTGTCGGTCGGAGCGAACGCACTGGGGCACGGCCTCTCCGCGTTCGGGCTCGCGCCGGCGTGGTGGGTCGTCGTAATCGTCTCCGCGGTCGCCCCGGCGGTGCTCGGAGCGGTCGTGCACCTCGCCGTCCTGGTCGGTCGCCCCGCCTCCGACCCAGACCCGGGTGACCACGTCAGCGGCGACGAGGCGCACGTGTCGATCGGCTATGAGCTGACCGGCCAGGCCCTCGACGCAGGGCTGCTCGATGAGCAGGGCCTGTCCCGCCGCTGGAACGACGCACTACCCGCTGCTGGCGCCGACACGTCCGACGGACGGGCAGCCGAGCTGATCGCGGCCGGTGCCGGCCGGCGGCGACTCGCGCGCGAGCTGGACATCAGCGAGTACGAGGCCCGCCGGCTGCTCCGCCGGACCCGCCCCTTCGCCGCCCCATCACCCGACGCGGCGCCCGCCGCGCCTTCGTTGAACGGAGTTCCGTCATGAATGTTCCGACCTTGTTGTTCTTCCTGGCCGCCGTAGTGACCGCACGGTGGGCGTGGCGCCGCGGCGCCCGCGTCCTCGCGATCGGCGCCGCTGCGACGGCCGGGTTGTTCGCCGTGTCGCTGTGGCAGTCCACCCACCCCGTCGTCCTCGCCCTCCTCGTCGCCGCCGCTGCGGCGGTGGGGTGGCGGCGCTATGGGTCGACGGTGGCGGTGGTGACCCGGTGGGGCTCGGCGATCCGCCGCAAGTCCGGGGTGGCGTCCTCCTGGGACATCGCCCGGTATGTCGGGCCGGTGGCGATGCGCCGCCGCGGCCCGATCATGCGCCCCTCCCTGCGCCAGGGCCGCCGGGTGGATCGGTGGCGGCAGCTGTTCACCCTGCCGGTGACGGAGGTCGCGGTCCGGTTGTGCCGGGTGGGTCGCCGGTGGGTGTGGTGCGCGGTGGAGGAGGTGGTGCTGATCATCGGCGGTCCGCGCAAGGGCAAGACCCAGCTGTTGGGCGGGGAGATCATCGATGCCCCGGGCGCGGTCATCGTCACCTCTACCCGTACCGACCTGCTCGATCAGACCGGGCCGCTGCGCGCGGCGAAGGGCCCGGTGTACGTGTTCAACCCGGTCGGGCTGGGGGAGCGCCCCTCGACGGTGACGTTCGACCCGCTCACGGGCTGCCAGAACCCGGTGACCGCGGCGGAGCGGGCGACGGACATGCTCGCCGCCGGCGACGGCTACGGCGGCCGGTCGGGTGACCGCGAGTTCTGGGACGACCAGGGCCGCCGCAACCTGGCCGCCCTGATGCACGCCGCTGCGCTGGCCGGGGACCTGACCATGCTCGACGTCTCCCGGTGGCTGTCGGACCTGGACGGCAACGCCGCGCAAATCGTCGGGCTGCTGCGCAACCTGTCGCCGGAGCCGGCGTTCGAG
This sequence comes from Mycobacteriales bacterium, assembly GCA_038254065.1. Taxonomy (GTDB): domain Bacteria; phylum Actinomycetota; class Actinomycetes; order Mycobacteriales; family Pseudonocardiaceae; genus Pseudonocardia. The sequence goes on from JBBSGM010000001.1 coordinate 57,821, forward strand.
GCCTCGGTCGCCCAGTTCATCAAGACGAACCCGAACACCCGCACCTCGATCACCTCGACGATCTCACCCGCCCTGGCGTGGCTGACCCACAAACCAGCCCAGGCCGCCGCGCTACCGGCCCGCCACGGCGGGCACCCCCTCGACGTCGCGGCCCTGCTCGCCGAAAGCGGCAGCGTGTTCATGCTCGGTGGCGAGGAGGCGCAGGTCGCCCCGCTGGTGTGCGCGATGACCGGGTGGATCGCCCGCGAGGCCCGGCGCCTGGCGGCGTTCTGCCCCGACGGGCGGCTCGATCCGCCGCTGTCGTTGCGCCTGGACGAGTGCGCACTGATCTGCAAGGTGCCGCTACACCAGTGGACCGCCGACATGGGCGGGCGCGGCGTGTCGATCGTGGCGTGCTTCCAGTCCCGCAGCCAGATCATCGACCACTACGGGCAGGCCAAGGCGGCCACGATCATCAACAACGCGGGCCCGAAGGTGCTGTTCGGCGGCACCGGTGACCGCGACGACCTCGATTTCTGGTCCAAGCTGGCCGGGGACCGCGACGAGCGGATCACCACCACCGACATGCACGGCCGGGTCGCCTCCCACACGGTGCGCCGGGTTCCGGTGTTGGCGCCCTCGCAGCTGCACACCCTGCCACCCGGGCGGGTGGTGGTGTTCACCTCCGCGGTCGCGCCGATCGTCGGGCGCACGCAGCAGGTGAAGGACCGGTTCGACGTCCGCGCTCACCACACCCCGGACGTCGTCGCGGTCCGAGCCCGGGTCTGGGCCCGTGACACCGCCCGCCGGTCGGGCGCGTGGCTGGGGCAGCAGGCCAGCCCGGTCTCGGCTGCGCTGCTCGGGCTCATCGTCGGAGCGACGTACGGACAGCTGGGCGCGGTCGCGATCGGGCAGGTCCCCGGGTGGGTCGGTGGACTCGCCGGCGCGGCCGTCGGCGTCCTGGCCGGGCTCCTGGCGCAGCACCTCGCGGTCACCGCCTGGCGCCGGTGGCGGGCACCGCTCACGGCCTGGATCGTCCGCCTGCTTCGCCCCGCGATCGCTTGGACGGTCGCCCGGGTCGTCTGGCTGCGGGCCCGGCTGTTCGGGCGCGGCGGAGCCACCCACTACCAGCCCTTCAACGGGCCCGACCCGGTCACCGAGCCCATCCCGGTCATCGCGGCCCTGCCCGCCGCGCCTGACCGGTCCCGCTGGGCGCCATCCCCGCCGGTCGTCGACGACGCGCCCTGATCGGTGGGCGGGGTCGGGTGACCAGCCGCCTCGGCCCCGCCCACCCAGCCACACCTCAGCACGACCCGACTGTTCGTCCCTCGTCCTTGGAGACCCCGATGCCCAACACGCCATCCGACCGCCCGTCCATCGCCGAGATCGCCGCCTTCACCCGACGGTTGCGCGACCTGTCCCAAGCTGGCCGTGACGCCGACCCCGCTGATCGGGAACGGTTCCTCACCGACAAGCGCGCCCTGTTCGACCGCATCACCGCCGACCGACCTCCGGCACGAGGACGGGACGCAGCGTTCGCCGCGGCCGCCGCCGAGGACGCAGTGCGTGATGTCGCTCGGGCCCAGGCGGAGAACGGCGGCTATGTACTGGTCGGCCCGTCGGCCCGCACGTGGCGCGCCGACGACGGCGGGCGGGCGGTCGAACCCGCAACCGAGGCCGAGCACCGGGCCGTCCGCGAGCTGCTCGGCCGCGACCAGCTCGACACCACCGAACCCGCGTGGACCACCACTGCGGACGGCCGCACCGACATCGTCAGCACCGTCATCCCGACGGCCGACACCTACGGCGCAGCCTGGTCAGACGACCCGTTCGCCGACGACGCGGCTCGCGACGGTGACCACGCCGGGGCTGCTCCGGACGCGTGGGACGACTACCGCACCCACACCCCCGACGAAGCGGCCGCGGCGCTGATCGCCCGGGGCGTCCCACCCGACCAGGCGCCCGGGGTGGTCGACCGCTACCTGGACAGCCTCACTTTCGAGCGTGGTTGGTCCCCTCAGGATCAGTGGCAGCTCGACGACGACGACCTCGTCCTCATGACCAGCCCACCCGAGGACGAGGTGCCCAGGACCGCCTCGGCGTGGGCCCCGCCTGCCGCGATCGCCGCTACCGCCGAGACCCGAGCGAGCGCCCGCGCCGCCGACGCCGAGCTGGAACGCCGCGCACAGCTCGCCGGCTGGGACCACGCCGACACCACCACCGCCACCGAGGTCGACGACGCCACCGCCGAGCCGGCGCGGGTGATCGAGCTCTGCAACCCCATCCCCGGAGAGGAGCCGACGTCATGACCGAACCATCCACCATCCCGCCCGAGCCGGGCGACCAGGCCGAACCGTGGGAAGGCCCGGTGTTCTCCCTCGGGCGCTCCGTGGCCCGCGCGCTGCGACGGACCGAGCAGGTCGACGCCCGGATCAGCGAACTCACACAGGTCATCAGCGACCTGGCCGTCAAGCTCGCCGCCACCCCGGACGACAGTCCCGCCAGCGACAACAGCCCGGCCGGGTCGGAGGGGCCGGGGGTGCGGTCGTGGCTGCTGGCCGCCGACCCCGCCCAGGCCGAGACCGACCTTGCCGACCTCGCCGCGTGGCTGTGGCGGGTGTACCTGTGGTGGCCCGACGCGTTCGTGTCCTCCTGCTGGCTGTGGCATCCCGAGGTGATCGAGGAGCTGTGGTGGCTGCGCGTCGCGCACGCCGACGCCTACGACCCACAGGCCGGGTCCTCGCTGCGGGTCGCGGACTGGCACGAGCGCTACCGCCCCGGTGTCGCCCGCCGGGTCCGCGGCGTATTGGTCAAGTGCGAGCTGAACCGGCACATCCCGTTCAACGGCCGCCCGGTCGAAGTCGTCCCGCCCGGGCCGCCCGCGCTCGCCCGCCACACCTCCGACGTCGCCGCCGTCTGGGCCGCGGGCGCCGCGCTCGCCGCCGTCCGCGCCACCGGCCCGCACCCCACACCCGAGGTGCTCGCCGAGGCCGACCAGTACCAGCAGTACCTCTACCGGACCCGGCGATGACCGCCCACAACCGGCGCCCGCCGAGGCTGTGTGAAGTGCCGGGGTGCGGGCGTCGGCACCGAGGGCGCGGGTACTGCGCCACTCACCTGGCCCGGCTACACACCGACGGCGACGTCCGCGCCGACGAACCGATCCGCTCACCGGCCGAGCACGGCACCTCCTATTGGGGAGCCCGGCAGCGGCTGTACACAACGCGCGGCGCCGCCGACGCGCAGCAGTGCGCCGGCTGCGCGGCGCCGGCGCGCTGCTGGTCCTACGACGGCGGCGACCCCGACGAGCGGCGCGACCCCGGCAACGGGGTGCACTACAGCCTGGACCTGGACCGCTACCGGCCCCGTTGCTGGTCGTGTCACCGCCGCGCCACCAGCGCTCGCTGGCGCAACCCCGAGATGCGCGCTGAGCGGCGCGCGCACCGGGCCGCGCGTCTGAGCACGGACGACCCGAGTTCGGACGGCCCGGGGTGCCTCGTCCCGGGATGCGAAGGAGAGCACTCCGGGCGCGGCTACTGCCACACCCACCTGTCGCGACTGCACCGCGTCGGGGACGTCCGCGCCGACGTGCCGATCCAGCACAAGCGCACCCACGGCAAGGTCTCCTACTGGTCGGTCCTCCAGCGGCTCGGCGGTGAACGCGGACCCGCCCGCGGCCAGACATGCACGGACTGCGGCGGGGCGGCCCTGTCGTGGTCCTACGACAGGGCCGACCCCGACGAGCGCACCAGCCCCGAGGGCTACCGCTACAGCCTCAACCTGGACCACTACCGGCCCCGTTGCCGTCCCTGCCATCGCCGTGCCACGAACGCCGGCGCGGCACCGCGCGCGAAAGCGGCGGTGGAGGACGTTGAGCGGGCCGTGTGGCTCTACGAGCGGGGTGTCAGCGCCGCCGGTATCGGCGCCGTGTTCGGCGTGTCCCGCACCGCCGTTCTGAACGCGCTCCGCTCGCACGGGGTCATCATCCGCCGCCGCGGTAGCCGTGCCCCGCTCGGTCAACCCCTCGCCGAGACCGCTCAGTCATGAGCACTCAACGCCGCAACGCGAGCACGCCAGCCATCCCGAACCGCAACCGACACCCGCTCTTCCCGACCCGCCAACTCAGATCATCACCAGCACCCAGACGCAAGAACGACACCTCCGGACATCACCAAACAGCCTCAACGCCACAAGACACGCACCACAGCCCAGAAACGCAAACACACCCACGCATCGTGATCAATTGGGGCGGGCCGCGGCCCTGTCGGGCCGCGTGCCACGCACTCGCCAAGATCCACTTCAAGATCGTTCCCGGCGCCGTGGCGCGCCCCGTCAAGGAGGACTGACCAATGCCCGCAGACGACACCGGCCGCACGGCCGGAACGAAGGCTACCGCCGCTGAGCTGATGGACGCGCGCCGTCCGAGTGAGCGCTTCGCCGCGTTGACGCTCGCCGCCGCGCAGCGTGACCTGCGGGTCGCGCTGGCGTCGAACCCGGAGGAGATGGCCGGATGGGCGCGGCACCCGGAGGAGCCGCCGTGGACCGACCCCGTCGCCGAGTACGTGGCGTGGGTGGTGCGGATGGTCGAGGCCGAGCGGCACGCCCGCGCCGGCGCGGTGTCGTCGGTACGGGCCTGCGAGGACTACGACCGGAGCCACGACCGGGCGGTCGGGCCGCTGGCTGCGGTGATCGCTGCGGCGATCCGCCGAGCGCGGGCCGCGATCTCGGCGATACTCGGCTCGAACCCGGTCCTCGCGCAGAGGGCGCGCGACGACGTGCTGAACGGGTGGCCGGAGGACGACCGGCTCGCAGTGCTCGCGCTCGACGCCGGCCCGGCTGAAGAGGCGCGCTGATGTTGTCCGTGCACCGGGGGCACTCAACCCGCTACCTCACCGACGAGGTCGCGAAGGCCCGGGAGGGCTACTACACCGGCGCGGTCGCCGCGGGCGAGCCGCCCGGGCTGTGGTGGGGCGCCGGGGCGGAGGCGCTTGGGCTGTCCGGTGAGGTGGACGCCGACCTGATGGAGGCCGTCTACACACGCCTGCTCGACCCCCGCGACCCGGCCGCGCACGACCGTAAGACGTGGGACGAGGCCGCGATGCTGTCGCCCGGGCACCGCAAGTACAAGACCGCGGAGGAGATCTACGCCGGGCTGCTGGAACAGCACCCCGACGCAGGCCCGGCGCAGCGGGCGGAGCTACGGGCGCAGGCTGGGCGGTCGGCGCGGCAGCCAGTGGCGTTCATCGACGTGACTGTGTCCCCTCCGAAGAGCGTCACGGTGGCTGGGTTGGCGTTCGAGCGGGCCGCGACCGAGGCCCGCGAGCGTGGCGACACCGACGCCGCGCAGGCGTGGGACGCGCATGCCCAGGCCGTGGAGGACGCGCTGATGGCGGGCGCCCGCGCGGCGCTGGAGTATTTGCAGGAGCACGCCGGCTACGCCCGGGAGGGCCATCACGGCGGCGGCGCGGGCCGCTGGATCGACGCCCCCGCCTTCGTGGTGGCCCAGTTTCTGCAGCACGATTCGCGGGAGCGGGACCCGCAGTGGCACATCCACCAGGCGATCCTCAACCGTGTCCTCTGTGCCGATGGGGTCTGGCGGGCGCTGGACGGGAAGCTGATCGACCTGCATAAGCCGGCCGCGGCCGCGTTGTGCGAGCGGGTCATCGAGGCCCACCTGGCGCAGTCGGTGGGGTTGCGGAGTGAGACCCGCCCGGATGGGAAGGCGCGGGAGGTGATCGGGGTCGACCAGGAGCTGATGGACCTGTTCTCCTCCCGCCGCGCGCAGATCACCCCTAAAGCCGCCGCGCTGATCCGGGAGTTCGAGGCCCACAACGGGCGCCCACCCTCCCCCTACGAGCGGGTTGTGATCCACGAGCAGGCCACGCTGGTGACTCGCCGCGCCAAGTCCCATGACGGGGAGACCCGCACCGAGCAGTTCGCCCGGTGGGAGGAGATGGCCCGCACCCGCGTCCAAACGGGTTTGGCCGAGGTCGCCGAGGCGATCCTGGCCCGCAACCGGGACGTCGGCCCGGTGGCGGAGTTCTCGCCGCTGGATGTGATCGAGCGGGCCGTGGAGTCCCTCGGTGCGGCCCGCGCGCACTACACGCGGGCGGACATGTTCAAGGCCGTCTCCGACGCACTCCCCGGGCATCTCGGGCTCGCCCCCGATGAGGTGTTGCCGTTCCTGGACGGGATGACCGACGCCGCGATGGACCGCATCCAACGCCTCACCCCCGCCGAGGACACCCACGACCTCCCCGACGAGCTGCGCCTGGCCAACGGCGCTCCGGTGTATGCGCGGCCTGGGTCGGCCCGCTACGCCACCCCGGGCGGGCTGGCCGCGGAGAAGGCGGTCCGCGCCTCCCTGGTGGAGCGGGGTGCGCCCACTCTCACGAGAGGGCAGGTGGACGCCGCTATCGCCCGGTTCGCCGAGTCCGGGATCACTCTGGGCCCCGACCAGGAGGCCGCGCTGCGCGGGGTCCTGACGTCCGGGGCATGGGTCGAGACCATCGTCGCCGCGGCCGGCACTGGAAAGTCGTTCGTCGTCGGGGCGATCGCCGACGCCTGGGCCAACCCACCCACCACCACGGGCGGGACGAACGACCCGTCGGGCGGGCAGGAATCGCCCGGGGGCCGGGTGTTCGGCCTGGCGCCCTACCAGAACGCCGCCGAGGTCCTTGCCGGCGAAGGGCTGCGCACGAAGAACGTCGCCGCGTGGCTCGCCACCCAGGCCCGGCTCGACCGCACCCGGCCGGGCCAGACCGCCACCGGCCCGAACGGCGACGACGAGACGTGGCGGCTGCGGCCGGGGGATCTGGTCGTGCTCGACGAGGCCGGGACCGCCGAAACCCCGGCCATCCGCGAAGTCCAGCAGCGCTGCCGCGCCGCCGGCGTCAAGCTGGTGCCGGTCGGTGACCCGGGCCAGCTCTCCACGATCGGGCCCGGCGGTGCGCTGGCCGACATGGCCGAGCACGGCATCTGCTACCAGCTCTGCGAGGTGCGCCGCTTCACCCACGCGTGGGAAGGCCCCGCGTCCCTACGGCTGCGCGATGGCGACACGTCGGTGCTCGCCGAGTACGCCAAGCGCGGCCGGATCATCGACGGCGGCACCGCCGAACAAGCCGAAACACTCGCGTCGCGTGCCTGGCTCGCCGACACCCTCAACGGGCGCGAGTCGCTGCTGATGGTCGCCACCAACGACGCCGCCGCCCGTGTCTCGAACCAGCTCCGCGCCGAGCTGATCCAGCTCGGCCGCGTCCAGGAGGACGGGGTGCCGCTGGGCGAAGGCCCGGAGTTGGCCGCCTGGCGCGGCACCGTCGCCGGGGTTGGTGACCTGATCCAGGCTCGCGCCCTGGCCTGGCACCTGCGCGGGTTCGAGGGCAACACGACCGCCCCGATCACCCGCAAGACCTACCGGGTGATCGCCACCCGCGCCGACGGCGGGCTGACCGTCGCCCCGATCCTCGACCGCGCCCAGCCCGGCGCCGAGGTCGACGCCGAGAACGGCGCGGTCGAACGCAACGAGTGGGGCGAGCAGCTCGGGCCGGTCATGGCGCTACCCGGCTCCTACGTGCGCAACCACGTCTCCCTGGGTTACGCCTCCACGAAGGACGCCGCGCAGGGCCGCAATGTTGACACCGGGCACAACGTCGCCGGCGCCGGTGTCGACCGCGCCGGGCACTACGTCATGTCGACCCGGGGCCGCGACGCCAACACCACCTACGTCGTCACCCGCCACCTCGCACCCGATGCCGACACCGGCGAGACGTTCGACTCCGACGCCCGCACACCGGAGGCCGTCCTGGCCGACATCCTCACCGTCGACAACGACGGGGACCGCTCCGCGCTCGCCGAGCAGGAGGTTGCCGAGGAGCTGGCCGCGTCGACGATGACGCAGATCGACCGGATGGCTGATGTGATCCGCGAGGTCAACGCCGGCCGGCTCGCCGCCACGCTCGATCGGCTCGCCGCCGACGGGCACCTCAGCGGGCACGACCGGGCCCGGATCGCGGCCGACGACGCGTTCGGCACGGTGGAGCGGCTGCTGCGCACCGCCGAACTCGCCGGTCACGACCCGGCCAAGGTCCTGACCGCCGCCGTGACCATGCGCGGGCTCGACGACGCCACCTCACCTGCGCAGGTCCTGCACCACCGTATCGCCACCCGCCTGACCGGGCGGCTCACCCCACGTGTCCGCACCGGGGCGGCCGATCTCATCCCGCACCACCTCCGCACCGACCCCGCCGACATCGACGCCGCTGGCGCCGGCCTCAGCCCGCGTGACGCACAGCGCGGCGCGCTGCTGCGCCGCTACGCCGAGGCCGCCGACGAGCGCCGCAACGAGCTCGGCGCCCGCACCGCCGCCCAGCCGCCCGCGTGGGCGATCGACGCTCTCGGCCCGGTTCCCGCCGGCGACGACGCCGCGTCGGTTGTGGCGCGGCAGGAGTGGGAACACCGCGCGGGCTGGGCCGCGGCCTACCGCGAACTCGTCGGCCACACCGACGACCACGACCCGCTCGGCACCATCCCGGGTGGTGCCCGGGTCGAGCATCGGATGATGTACCGCGCCGCGCACGACGCCCTCGCCCTGCCGGAGGCCGGCGACGAGGAAGCCGGCATGACCGACGGCCGGCTCCGCGCCCGCATCGCCGGTTACGAACGCGAACGCGCCTGGGCGCCGCGCTGGGTTGAGGACGACCTCGCCGCCGCCCACGAACGCCGCCAGCGGCTCGACGCCGACGCCACCATGTGGGATGCCCGCGCCGCCGCACCCGACACCGCCCCCGACGATGCCGCGCAGCTGCGCGCCGACGCCGCTCGAGCCCGCGCCGACGCCGCGCAACTCGCCGAACAGATCGGCGACCTCGAGACCGCCGACGCTGCGTGGGCGCAGTGGTACGCCCACACCGCTGTCACCCGAGACCACGCCGAACGCTCCCGCCACGAACTCCGCGCCCGCGGCGTCGACATCGCCAACCCACCCGACCGCACCACCCCCGCCGAGTGGCTCGACGCCCACCGCGCCGCCCAAACCAACGACGAGCAGCACGCCGCCGTCACCGAGGACGACATCCGGGACGACCCCGACCAACGCCGCCAGGTCGACGAACTGCGCGAGGAGCAGGCGGACCATCTGGACGACGACCGGGCGGGGCCCGCCGTCGTCAACGAGGCCGCGGAGACCGGGGTGCCCGACATCCGTGAGACGGCGGAGCCGGACCCGACCGAACGCGCCGACCCCACCGTTCGGCGGCGAGTCCGGACGCTCGAAGAGACCACGCAATCGGTGGTGAGGGCACAGGAGGCCCTCACGGAGATTGCGGTCCGCCGCGCCGCCGAGGCCCGCGCGGCAGCCGAGGCCCACGCCACGGCAGAGGAGGAGGTCGGCCGCCGGGACGAGCTGAACCGCTGGGACGCCGACGGCGACGTCGTCGAGACCGCCGAGCAGCACGACGAGCCCGCGATGGAGCGCTGAACGGCAGCGCCCATCACAAGGCCACAGGTCGGGCCGGCGCCGGCGTGGCCTCGGCAAGCTGCCGTCGCACGTGGGCGCACCAGCGCTGCGCCTCGGCCTGGTTCCGCGCCCGCCACCGCTGGTCCACCCGCCGCCACAACGGAGACGACTCGTCCCGCCGCAGCCCGTACCGCGGACCCTGCGGCACGAGCTGCCCGTCCGCATCGCGTTCGGGCAGCTCCGTCGGAGGGTCGGGATGCACCCCGAGCAGCCACGCCAACGTGCGCCACACCCCGTGCGCGAAGTCGTCATCGCTGGCGACGCATGGCCGAGGCGAGACACCCAGCTGCGCCCACTCGTCAGCGGCCGGCGGCTCCTGGTCGGCAGCGACACACAGCGCGACCCAGCTCTCGGCACGTGCCAGCACCCAGCTCGCTGGCTCAGCGTGCCCGGTCATCGGAGCCGGATGCCCAGCAACGACCCACCCCAGCGCAGCGCACTGCCCTTGGGCGTGCCGCGAGTCCAACTGCGTAGCCAATCCGTAGGCCGTCCAGTCCAAGTCTGCGACCCGGCGATGGTCGACCATCACCCACTCCGGAATCACTGCCCGCTCGGCCACGTAACCGAGTATGCGACTGACCACCGACAGAATTCCAGAGAAGATCTGCTCGGATCATCGTCCCGGCCAGCGGCAACAACAGGGAACAAGAACCCGGGCTCTGCCCGGACCCGGCACCGCTCAGAGATCCGGGGGGATGGTGCGGTAGGTGGTGATCTCCCCACGGCGCGCCGGAGGCGGCCAGACCGGCGGCCCGGGCCGCAAGCCGGGAAAGAGTGGCTTGCGCCCCGAACCACCGGCCCGGCAGGGGTGAACCCGCGCCGCGAGGAGATCACAAGCCTTCGGGATTGATCCGGACCTGGAGTCTCGCCAAGTATACATGAACCAGACAGATGGCAGGCATGGCCCGCCAAGGAACTCCGTAGCCGCGGTTCGAAACGAAATGTCCCGCGCCTAAGCAACTCCGATGGGAACACCCGCGTACAGGATTGCAAAGCACTAGATAGGCGGAGCGGAAAGCGATACGACCCCTACACTGAGAACAACTCGCGGACACCGCTCCGCGCGGATCTTATCCGAGCAGACTGCACGCTTTGAGTCGCTAAAAGCAGCTAATAAGTGCGATAGAGGGCTGAAATCCTAGCGCCACGAGGCGCTTCGACTCGGAGACCAAGCTTATTCGCGAGAACAACGGCAAGCTCAAAATCGTACGATTGCGCCAGTTGCCGAGCAGTGCAAACACAACCTCGACCGCCCCTCGATGGGGCAGAAGCTCTCGATGCAGAGTGTTAATGGCTTCTGCAAGTGCGACGTCGGAACAGTTGGCGCGCACATAGGCTGCGAGTTGTTCTCTCGCAGGTGTCGACCGCCGCAGGATTTCGCCACTGTTCGAAGCCTGAAGAAACAGGTGACTGAGCGTTGAAGACTTCCCCTTCCTCTTAACGTGGATCATTGCACCACTCGGCGCCACAAGATCGCTTGCCTCGATACCAGCCTCTCCCTCGACCCGTATCAGCTGGCGATCGAGAACTACGAAGTCATGCTGGGCATTTTGTCGGATGTTGTCTAGGTAGTTTGGCTCAGTACCACCACCGTATCGCGGAAACGAGATTTTAGTGTAGGGCAGGTCATTGATCTGCTGATCAATTGTCCGCACGAACGAGGGATCTACGCGGTAGAAATCGCCATCGTATGCCATGTAGAGGTGGTCATCAAGCTGGAGCTCCGCACAGAGGCACTCAAGAACTGTTGCTGTGCCGATCTGATTCTGTGATTCGTCAGCGAAGCGAATGATGCTGTCGAGACTCTTTGTGGGAGTATGGTCCTGTTCGTTCTTGCGAACGTGGAGGGCGATACGGTCAACAGACATATTCAGTGTCGCTGAATTCGAAAGACGTTCTTGCGGGAAGAGGATGTACTGGATCGTCCGCGTCTCGTCGGCTTCGAGAAGATCGTCTGGAAGGATGGCATCAAGATTCTCGGGAACCGGTTCTCTTGACAAGAGCGTTGTCAGCTCAACCCGCAAACGCCGAATAAGCTCTCGATCCTCAACAAGGCGGATATTGTCGATCCAAGGCAATGTTCTGCGATAGTGTTCCAGCCGCGAAGCTTCGACAATCTTCTTCGAGAATGCATGAAGCGTGTCGATGTCATCTATGTCGGCTTGGAACCGTAAGGATCGACCGCCGAGAATACTTCGCGCAAGCGATGCGTCTTGTGCTTTCCCGCCAATCGCTGCGATAAGGTCTGCGGACTGATCAATTGGAAAGCCCTCCATCGGGATGTCGCGGGCTGCCCGATGACCGGTCCGCTTAAAGTACGGTCCGGTGGACTGGTACCTGAGATCTCGAAACTGAGAAGTCTTTCGCCGAGCCGCGCCAGGGGCCGCACCATCGTGTTCGTCATCGTGGATCGGTGGACCGACGAGCATGTTGAGTGCAACGAGAAGTCCGAACCTCGGATCACTCGCGGAACGTGCGATTACTCGTGAGCCTAGTCCAAATGACCATGCCGCCCACCGCAGATCTGATTGGCTTTCAAGCAGATTATCGACTGCGCAGAATACGATGCCGCCGTCCGAGCTTGCGATTGCTGGCAGGTCGGTGCCGAAGTTTTGGGCGAAGAAGACTTGCCATTGAGGCGGCGCTTTAGGGCGACGAAACAGCATGACTATCATATCTCCGCCTACGGAAGCCTCAAGCAACTCCGCAGGTTGTTCGAGCTCAATCAGCGTAGAGCCATCCCACTGGCAGACGCGCGGCGCGTACTTAGCCAGGTCCGTTATTGCAGCGAGGGGATTTATACCCACCTTCAGGAGAAAGGCATTGAGTGGCAGCCGCATGTGACTGTTATCCTGCGCCCTCTCGCCGCCGGGGGTTCTCGTGACGGGTCACAGCATGCCGGAGGGCAGCTTCGAAGTGTTACTGATCAGTCCCACACGGTTGCGAAGTTACTCCATACGGAGTAATGAGGCGTGCTACCGTGCGGGTAGGGGCCTTGGACGGGCCACAGGCCGGCTTGCCCGCAGGGTGGCCGTGGCTTCCGCGCGGCCTGGTGTCGACGCGATGCCCAACGCACGCTGGCACATCCCGCCTGTTGTCAGCGAGAATCCGACGATGACCGCCCAAAGTTGAAGAGCGCTGAGAGCGGGGAGTAATTCTATGATTGACCAAGGTGCAGAGTTCGAACCGAGAAGAAAGCTTATGCAGAGCTTTAGCTTGCCTTTAGAAAATTTGATTCGCACGCTACTTGAGGTAGAAGGCATACGAGTTCATGGCGTCACGAGTAGGGTGAAATCCAAAGCCAGCGTACTTCGTAAGCTCGGACGTGCGGACAAGACCCGAGAATTGGGCGATGTTACTGATCTGCTGGGGATTCGCGTGGTCACTTACTTTCCCGATGAGGTTGATGCAGTCGCGAACCTGATCGAGCGAGAGTTCGAAATCGATGTCGACAACTCGGTTGATAAACGAACCTTGCTAGACCCGGATCGGTTTGGCTACTTATCTCTTCATTACGTCTTACAGTTGAACTCGTCTCGCTCGGCGTTGCCGGAAAACGGTGGATTCAAGGGCTTGAAGTTCGAATTGCAGATACGGTCCATCTTGCAGCATGCCTGGGCTGAAATCGAGCACGATCTGAGTTACAAATCTAAGACCGTTGTATCGGCCGAGATCAAGCGGCGATTCTCCAGGCTCGCTGGACTTCTGGAATTAGTCGATGCCGAGTTCTTGGAAATCCGCAATAAAATTTATGGGGGAGTCAGGTCGCCCTTTGTTTTCGATGAGATCGACGTTGATCTTGCACGACTGCTGTCTCGATCAGCATCAATTGACTTGCCGAGCTGGTCCAAAGATTGGACGGAAGCCGACTACAATGTAGCGGCCGAGCAATCAGGCGGAGGATTCCTCACGCTAGATAGAACGTTGATCTCAATTCCCGGCGGTGGTCGTTTCGAACCTTGTGATTTACTTGGGCCAAACAATGAGCTTATTCACGTGAAGCGTGCGCGAAACAGTGCGTCATTCGGGCATTTATTCAATCAGGCGCTAGTCTCAACTGAGATACTACTTCATTTCGTGGAAGCGCGCGATTCCTTGATTGAACTGGTTTCGAATCGCTCGATAGGTCGCAGGCTGTCAGCAGATTTTTCACCCCAGAGAATTGTACTGGCTTTTCCTTCGAAGGAAGCGCCGGAGGTCTCGGTGAGCGAGATTCCCGCTCTTGCGAGAATTACGCTCGGTAGAGTCTCGCAGACGCTCGAAGACTTAGGTGTCACTCTTTATGTCGTGGGCATTGGTACTACCCAGTAGTGCACCGGTTGAGAGCGCACTAGTGTCGCGTGTCGTAACTGTGTTTACGATTGAGGGTGCGGGACAATGAGGCATGTCGGTTGCTGCGCCGTTGGTGCTGCGTGAGGGTGATCAGCCTCGGCTGGAGGCGCTGACCCGTTCCAGTTCGGTTGGTGCAGGGCTGCGTTGCGGGCGCGGATCGGTGTTGCTCGCGGCTGAGGGGTTACCCAACGCCGAGATCGCGCGCCGGGTCGGAGCCACCCGGCCCACGGTCGTGGACTGGCGGGCCCGCTGCGACGCCGGCGGGATCCGGGCCGTGCACGATCAGCCTCGCAATGGGCGGCCGCCGGAGATCGACGAGATCGACGTCGTGGTCGCCACCCTGTCTGACCTGATGCGATGAAGGAGCCGGGCCTCCGCTCCTTCATCGCATCAGCGCGCGGAGCTGATCGAAACGAGTCGCGTGTCGTCGAGGAGCCCCGCATCCCGGCTCGCCGCGCAGTCGGCTGCACTGTCGACAGGATGGCACTTGAACGCGGCAGACGTGCGTTGAGCAGCAGCGCACCCGTGCAATCAGCGTGCAACACACGGGGTGCATCCGGGGGTCAACATGGTCACTCGGGCCGCGGTCACCGCGGCCTTGTTCACAAGGTGGAGAGCTACGCATGTCCGGTGCGTCGCTCACGGCGCCGCCGAATTGATCTTTCACGTCTGCGACGGCTGGCATGATCGCTGGCATGTTCGGACACGTTCGCCCAGATCATGGAGTGCTGAAGGAGCCACCTGTTGCGCGATCGGTGCTGGTAGGGAGCGCAGCGGTTCGACACGGCATCCTCGTAATGCGTAGGTCTGGGGTTCGACTCCCCAAGGCGGCTCCGCGCATACGTGCAGGTCAGACCGCATCTCGTCCTCCCTTGGACGCGTCCGGAAGCGAGATCAACTGTCCGGTGGTCCGCACCTGGTCCGCACC
>JBBSGM010000002.1:0-71640 GCA_038254065.1 Mycobacteriales bacterium
CGGGAAGGTCCCGGACGGAGCCGCGAGCAGTACTTCCACACCGTGCTGCCACAGTGCCCACAGCGCGATCCGCAGTCAAGACATACGGATGAAGACTTTCTGAAACTAGGTGTTTTCGTTTGATAATGCAACTATTACGAACTTAATTCACGCGTCCCAAGGAGGACACCTGAGCAGGGAAACCGCTACGCCAAGCCGCTCCGATCGAGCTCGACGTGGAGCGCAACGTGCTGACGGTGAAGGCCGAGCGACGTCCCGCCGCGACCGGTGAGGACGTCGAGATGCAGGTTGCCGAACGCCCGCTCGGGGTGTTCGCGCGGCAGCTGTTCCTCGGCGACACCCTCGACACCGAGCACATCGAGGCCGGCTACAACGCCGGGGTGCTCACCCTGCGGATCCCGATCGCGGAGAAGGCCAAGCCGCGCAGGATCAGCATCGCGAACGCCGACACCGGGCGCACCGAGATCAACGCCTGATCGGTCCGCATGCAGATATCGCTGGGCCCCGCTGGCACCCTCCGCCAGCGGGGCCCGTCACGCTTGGCCAGAGCTGCTGTCATGCAAGCGGAGGCCCGCGCTCAACACCTGTGGGTGACGCTGTGCGTCTCACCCGCGGCGGGTTCGTCCTCGAGCTCACGGATCCGAGCCCGGGCGGCGTCGAGCTGGTCCTGCAGTTCGACGATGCGCGCAGCGGCGTCGAGGGTCAGTCCGTCGTCGAACAGCGCCCGCATGCGGGCAGCGAGCACGAGTTGACGACGGGAGTAGCGGCGGTGCCCACCGCTCGACCGCTGGGGTTGGAGAATCCCGGCAGCGTCCAGGCTGCGCAGGAACGCCGGCTGCACCTCCAGTAGCTCCGCGGCCTGCCCCATCGTCACTGCGGGGTAGTCCTCGTCGTCGAGCCGATACACGCCCATCGGCACCCGTCCGTTCCCCTCGCTCCCTACCGGTGGATCCACGTACGGCGGGGTCCGGCCGATGTGAAGGCCGGACCCCGCTCCTGGTCACCTTGATGACAGATGATCGCGATGCTCGAGGCTTTCCAGACGATCACCTCCGGCTGTCTCAACCGTCGCCGTCCCGGTGGCGCACAGTCACTCTCGACTACACCAGCATTCAAGTACAGACTGCAGACATTGTCAACCCGGTGCACGACAACGTTGCCCGGGTGCACGACAAAGTTCACAGTGGGACTTGCCAGACCACCAGTTCATGGCCGTCGCTCCACGAGGGGTGCCGGCGAGGAGGACGTGAGTCACGGTTGACCCGTGAAGGAACCGGGTACGGGCCGTGCATCGAGCAAAGGGGCAATCGCATGACTGGTCACGACGACGCGCAGAATCCCGGGCCCGTGACGCCGTCCGAGGGGACGGAGCGACCGGCAGGACTCGCCTTCGACGTCGAGAAGGGGGCTGACCTGCCGGGAGTCCCGGTGGGAGACCAAACTCCTCACAACCCTGGAACTGCCCGCATAGATGAGGTGGTAGACGAGACAGGCGGAGTGCCTCCTGGCGGGGCGGCCGTTCCGGATGAGCACGCCGCGACGTAGCCGCTGCGACAGGTAACCCCGCGACAGGTAGGTCCTGCGACAGGGTGAACAACGGCGGGCGGAGCTGCCTCACTCGTCGACGTCGTTGACCTGTGTCGGGTCGGTCTGGTCGGCGAGGGGTGCGGCGCCGGCGATCGCGAGGTAGTGGTCGATCTCGTCGGGGGTCGGATCGACGCCCACCGACTCGGCGTAGGCCTCGGCCTGCTCGGGGTCGTGTCCACTCCCCGGCTCGGTCGGGCCGGCCTCCGGTAGTCGTTCATCCGGTGTGGTCATGCTGAGTGCCGCCTCGGTGTGTGGTCCGCGTTCATGTCGCGGCCTGCTGTGCCTTCGCGTAAGCCAGGTGCAGGAAGTCCGCTCCGGTGAGCACGGTGAAAATCCCGGCTACCAGCCGGGTGAACTGCGGCGCGAACACCAGCCCGAGGGCGAAGCCGGTCGCGATCCACACGTCGAGGCAGAACGGGCACGTGATCAGCTCTCCGATGGCGTGCTGGACACCGTTGGCGCTGCGCACCTCCTCCATGACCTCCCCCGGGGCGCCGTTACCGGAGTAGCGGGTGAATGGCGCGCGCAGCGGACTGGTCACGGCGTCCTTGCTCAGGGTGCGGGAGAGCTTGTGCGTCCCCATGGTGAGCAGCAGCACGTCGTAGGCCCCGAGGCCTGCGGGCAACCGTCGTCCCCCCGCACGGGCGAGACCGGCGCTGCCGGCGACGAGCGCGGCGAACAACGCCATCATGACAAGATATCCCCCCAACGCCATCATGACAAGATATCCCCCCAACGGCCTGTCCTCGGCCCCCTGGTAGCCGTCCGCCTCCGTGCGGGCGAGGCCGGCCGGTGTTTTGTTGAGCTGCTGCATCACGTCGTCCTCTCATCGGTTGCCGAAGAGTTCCTCGGACGGCGAGACCAAAACCTCGGTCTTGGGCGGGCAAGGTTCCCGATGAGCTCGAGTTGCCCGGCGACAGGTGCGCCCTGCAGGTCCTGGCGGCAACACAACACGGCCCGCCTGATCGTGGGCAGGTCGACGAGGACCCGAACTCCGCCATGAGCCGCTCGATGACGGACAACCGCCGCACTGACGACGGCTTGATCGAGCTCACGGCCGAGCCGCAGACAATGGTTGCCTCCCGAGCGTGGATGGTGAGTACCTCGATACCACTCGGCTCGCATCTCGCGTTTGGTCCTGGCCCCAGCGGTAACCCCCCGACCATGCGGGTTGTCGTAGTGGGCGCCACCGGGAATGTCGGTACCAGCGTCGTCTCGGCGCTGTCAGCGGAACCGCGGGTCACGTCGATCCTCGGGGTGGCCCGGCGGTTGCCGCAATGGCGCCCGGACGGCGTCGAGTGGGCCACCGCCGACATCGCCTCCGACGACCTGGCGCCACATTTGCGCGGCGCCGACGTGGTCGTGCACCTGGCCTGGCTGTTCCAGCCCACCCATGACCCGGTGTTCACCTGGCGGGTCAACGCGCTCGGCGGGATCCGGGTGTTCCGCGCCGTCGTCGACGCCGGCGTGCCCGCGCTGGTCTACGCGTCCTCGGTAGGGGCCTACTCCCCTGGCCCGAAGAACCGGACAGTCGACGAAAGCTGGCCGACGGACGGGTGGCCGACCGCCGGCTACACCCGGGAGAAGGCCTACCTGGAGCGGGTGCTCGACAGCCTGGAGGCCGAGCACCCGGAGTTGCGGGTGGTGCGGATGCGGCCGGGCTTCATCTTCAAGCGGGCGGCGGCGACCGGGCAGCGCAGGCTGTTCGCCGGTCCGCTGCTACCTAACCCGCTGGTCCGACCTGGTCTGGTCCCGATCGTGCCGGACCTGCCAGGGCTGCGCTTCCAAGCACTGCACTCGACCGACGCCGGGGAGGCGTACCGGCAAGCCGTGGTGCGGCCGGTCCGCGGTGCGTTCAACCTGGCCGCCGACCCGGTGCTCGACGCCACCGAGCTGGCCCGGCTGCTGGGCGCCCGCGCCGTCCGGCTGCCGACACCGGTCGTGCGGGGCGCACTCGCCGCGGCCTGGCGGCTGCACCTGCTGCCGGCCTCACCGCACCTGTTCGACGCCGTGCTGCGGCTGCCGATCATGGACACCGGCCGGGCCCGCGACGAGCTCGGGTGGCTGCCCCGGCACAGCTCCCTCGACGCCGTGCGCGAGTTCCTCCAAGGGCTGCGCGACGGCGCCGGCATGGACACACCGCCACTGGCGCCGGGAACCAGCGGTCCACTGCGGTCCCACGAGATCAGTACCGGGATCGGGTCGCGCCCGTAGCAGTGGCCGCGCCGGTGACCTGTGCTCATGGTCGCGCCGACGACCATGAGCGCACGTTCGCCGGAATGCGATGCCCCCGTGGTCATCGCCGGCGACGACCTGACCTGATCTCGCCGTTCCGCCTCGGGCGAGCACCCCGGGCTGGCAGCATCTCGGCTCGTGACCACCGCGACGGCACGGCTCCGCGTCACGTCGATGCACGCGTTCTGCGCGGTGCTCGTCGCCGCGATCATCGCCCGCCCACTGCTCGCCGACGTGCTCGGCGCACCCGTGCTGCGCACCGCGGGGACGGTGTTCGTCGCGGTGTGCGTGCAGGCGCTGCCGTACCTCGTGCTCGGCGTGGTGGCGTCCGGCGCGATCGCGGCGTTCGTCTCACCGGCGGTGCTGCGCCGGACGCTGCCGGGCCGGCCGAGCGCGGCGGTGCCGGTCGCGGGGCTCGCCGGGCTCGTGTTGCCGGGTTGCGAATGCGCGTCGGTGCCCATCGCCGGTCGGTTGATCGGGCAAGGCGTGCCCGACGCGGCCGCGCTGACCTTCCTGCTCGCGGCACCCGCGGTGAACCCCGTCGTGCTCGTCGCGACGGCCGTCGCCTTCCCCGGTGAGCCCGCGATGGTGGGCGCCCGGTTCCTCGGTTCGCTGACCACCGCCTGCATGATGGGTTGGCTCTGGCAGCGGGCGGGCCGCGCCGGGTGGATCGCGGACCGGGCCCGCCGGCGCGCGCCCGGCGGCACCGGTACGCGACGGTGGACGGTCCTGGCCGAGACCGCCCGGCACGACCTCGTGTCGGCGGGTGGCTTCCTCGTCCTCGGTGGGCTCGCCGCGGCGACGCTGTCGGTCCTGCTGCCGCCGTCCTGGCTCGACCTGCTGAGCGGACGGCTCGTCCTCGCGACCCTGCTGATGGCGCTGCTCGCGGTCGTGCTCGCGCTGTGCAGCGAGGCCGACGCGTTCGTGGCCGCGTCGCTGTCGGCGCTGCCGTTGCTGCCCCGGCTGGTGTTCCTCGTCGTCGGCCCGGCGGTGGACGTCAAGCTGGTCGCACTGCAGGCCGGCACGTTCGGCCGCGCGTTCGCGCTGCGGTTCGCGCCGGCCACGTTCGTGGTCGCCGTACTGTGCGGGACCGGCGCCGGGCTGCTCGTACTCGGCGTCCGCTGATGACCCGGGACACCCAGCACGTGCTGCTCGCCCTGCTCGGCGGCGCGCTCCTCCGGATCGCCGCCGACGGCACCTACCTGCGCTATGTCCGGCCGTCGCACCGTTGGTGGCTCCTCGGGGCGGGCGCGATGATGCTGGTGCTCGCCGTCGTCGCGCTGGTCGGAGAGCTGCGCGGGTGGCAAGCGCCCGCTGCGCACGAACACCCGGTCGGGCCCGGACCGTGGTTGTTGGTGCTGCCGGTTCTGGTGCTCACGCTGGTCATCCCGCCCCCGCTGGGCGCGGACGCGGTGGGCCGGGTCGGCGTCGCCCCGCTGCGCGCCGGCGACCTGTACCCGCCGCTGCCGCCCGGGCCGGTCGAGCTCGACATCGGTGACGCGGTCAACCGGGTCGTCGGGGACGGCTCCGGGTCCCTCGCGGGTCGCGAGGTGACGCTCACCGGGTTCGTCGTCCGCCACGGCGCCGAGACCGTGCTGGCCCGGATGACGATCACCTGTTGCGCGGCCGACGCCCGGCCGTTCGCGGTACGGCTGGTCGGCGGCGACGTCCCCGACCTCGCCCCGGACACCTGGCTGCGGGTCCGAGGATCGATACAGCCGGGCAGCGCGACGCAGGCCAACCGCTACCGCCCGGCCGTGACAGTCCGCGACGCCGAGGTGGTGCCGGCGCCGGCAGACCCGTACGAGTACTGAGGAGCGTCAGCGCGGCGGCCATGAGCCACGAACAGCGACGTCGCGGCGGAGAACGTCCGGCGGGTGACGCTGAGCCCCAGGGCGAACGGGAACACCTGGGCGATCGTCCGCAGGTGTGCCACCAGCATCACGAGGTAGATCGACATCAGTCAGGCCACGCGCAGCACGCGGTTCATCGAGGGCCTCCCTTGTGGTTGACGGCGCCGACGGGCACGGGCGCGTCGGTGTGCTGCTTGGTGGTGCGGACGACGAGCTGCTGCAAGGACGCAACAGCGCGGGAACCGGTCGGGCAGTGCGATGCGTATCCGCACCGTGGGACCATGACGTCGCTACCGGGCCCTCGTCTACGACGTCGTGGTCCCACAGTGCCCAAGACATCCGCACCCGCAGCTGCGGGGCGCCTCCATCGTCCCGCCCGCCGTAGGGTCGGCCGGGTGGGTACCACGCTCCTGCTGATCTGCGGCAGCCTGCGCGCCGGATCGGGCAACGCCGCCACCCTGCGCACCGCGGCCGCGCTCGCCGGCCCGGACGTGCGGGCCGAGGTCTACGGCGGCCTGGCCGAGCTGCCGCACTTCGATCCGGACGCCGACGTCGAACCGCTGCACCCCGCCGTCGCGGTGCTGCGCAGCGCGATCGGCGCGGCCGACGGTGTGCTCTTCTGCACCCCGGAGTACGCGGGAAACCTGCCCGGCTCGTTCAAGAACCTGCTCGATGCGGCGATCGGCGGCGGCGAGCTCGACGGCCGTCCGGTAGCCTGGGTCAACGTATCGGTATGGGCGACCGGAGCCGCCGACGCGCACGCCTCGCTGCGCCCGGTGCTGGGATACGCGGGCGCGCGGATCGTCGAGCCCGCGTGCGTGCACGTGCCGGTGCCCCGCGACGGGATCGGCCCGGACGGGTTGGTCGCGGAGGCGGGGCGGCGGGCGGCGATCGCGGACGCGGTGGCGGTGCTGGTCGCGGGAGCGGCGGACCGGTAGCGCAGTCCCGGTCACCACCGCGTCCCAGCCGTTGCGGCGAGGTCAGCCGGCTCCGGGGTCGGTCGCACCGGTGGGCTGCTGGCCGTACCCCACGAACGCCTGCACGCAGCAGTCGATCTCGGCGCGCGGGAGCAGCCGCGGCTCGCCCGCGGTACGCGCGATCAGCCACACCTGGCACAGCCACTCCAGCTGGGCGGCCCGATGGTAGGCCTTGGCCAGGCCAGGCCCGGTGGTCAGGGTGCCGTGCTGGCGCAGCACCACCCCGGAGCGCCCGGCGAGCGCCGCGGACATGTTCGTCGCCAGCTCAGCGGTACCGAACCTCGCATACTCCGCCACCCGGACCGGTCCGCCGAAGTCGGCGAGCTGGTAGTGCACCGCGGGCACCTCGTCGACCAGCAGCGACAGCGCGGTGGCGTGCGCCGAATGGGTGTGCACGACGGCGCCTGCTCCGTGCTCGCGATATGCGCTCAGGTGCATCGGCAGCTCCGAGGTCGGCGCCAGCTCGCCGTCGACGGGCGCACCGGAGAGGTCGACCACCGGGACGTCGGCCGGGGTGAGCAGGTCGTAGTCGACTCCCGACGGGGTGACCGCGACCAGGTCGCCCGCCCGCACCGACACGTTCCCCGAGGTACCGACGACGAGCCGGTCGGCGGCCATCAACACCGCCGTGCGGATCACCGCGGCGCGCTCGGCGGCCAGCAGCAGCACCGTTCTCAGCCCGGCAACCGGAACTGAACCCGCTCGACCGGGAGCCGCCCTACCACCACGTTGCGGATCACGTCGTCTCCCTGTCCTGCCCGGCCGCCGACGTTTCCCTGCAGGGAGCGGCTGCCACACACTGTCAGATCCCCGCCGGGGGGCGCGCTGCGGGCCAGGTGTGCTGGTTCAGCGGGCGGTCGCACGAATTGCCCGACACGGTCGCACAGATACCCCGACTCGCGGGCGATACTGCTGCCGTGGCCGGGCGCAGCGTAGGTGTCGAGGAGGAGTTCCTGCTGGTCGATCCGGCGAGCGGGCGGCCAAGGGCGGTCGCGGACGCGGTGCTACGGGACGCCGGGTGCGACGAGCTCGCGGGGGAGATGCAGCGCGAGCAGATCGAGACCGGTACCCGCCCCTGCCGCAGCCTGGAGGACCTGGGCCGCGAGCTGTGTCGGACCCGTGCCGAGGCAGCGGCCGCCGCCGCCGTGGTGGACGTGCACCCGGTCGCGCTGGCGACCTCGCCGTTGCCGGTGGACCCGACGCTCTCGACCTCTCCGCGGTACCAGGAGATGGCGCAGCGGTTCGGGCTCACCGTCGACGAGGAGCTGACCTGCGGCTGCCATGTGCACGTCGCCGTCGAGTCCGACGAGGAGGGGGTCGCCGCGCTGGACCGGATCCGCCCCTGGCTGGCCCCGCTGCTCGCGCTCTCGGCGAACTCGCCGTTCTGGAACGGGGCCGACTCCGGCTACGCCAGCTTCCGCAGCCAGCTCTGGTCTCGGTGGCCCTCGGCCGGGCCCACCGGGCGGTTCGGCTCGCCGGCCGGCTACCGAGAGGTCGTGGCCACCATGCTCGGTTCGGACACCCTCATCGACGAGGCGATGGTCTACTTCGACGCCCGGCTGTCGCGCGTGCATCCGACGCTGGAGGTCCGGGTCGCCGACGTCTGCCGCGAACCCGACGACGCGGTGCTGGTCGCCGCGCTCACCCGGGCGCTGGTGGAGACTGCGGTAGGAGACTGGCAGGCTGGCCGCGAACCCGATCCGGTGCGCACCGAGGTGCTGCGGTTGGCGTCGTGGCGGGCCGGCCGGTCGGGGCTCGACGGCGTGTTGCTCGACCCGGCAGGCTGGCGACCCGCGCCCGCCGCGGACGTGTTGCACGCCCTCGTCGCCCGGGTCACGCCCGCGCTGGAGGACGCGGGCGACCTCGATACCGTCGGAGACCTGCTCGACGCGGTGCTGCGCCGCGGCACCGGCGCAGCTCGCCAGCGCGCGGTGCTCGAGCACAGCGGCGAGTTGCGCGACGTGGTCACCGACGCGATCGGCTGAGCGTGGTCAGGGGAACCGGACCGGACCGGCGACGCAGCGCGGGCCGGCGCGGCGCCCCGGAGGACCATTTCGCACGCGTTGACGGTCTTCGCAGCTGTTCGATCGACCGTGAGACTTGTCACGAGATCGACTCGGGCGGCGCCGACCTGGACACGACGCTGCGGCCCCGACACGCCGACGGGTCCCGATCCGCAGACGGATCACCTTGAACATCGCCTGACCCCGCTACACCCACTGCCGCGTCTACCTGCCTGGCTGTTGGACGCGTGTCAAGATGGTTCCCCGACTGCGTCGTCGCACGAATGGCCCGACTCGGTCACCCAAATACCCCGACTCGCGGGAAGGGTGCGGGTGCGGGCGCGCAGGGAGGGCGGCGTGGTGAAGCGGGCTCCGTACTTCGCGGCGAACTCGTCGGCTCGGACCACGAAAGCGGTGACGCCGCCGGGGTAGCCCTCGATGTACTGCAGGACGCCGCCGGTCCAGGCCGGGAAGCCGATGCCGAAGATCGAGCCGATGTTCGCGTCCGGTATCGAGGTGAGCACGCCCTCGTCGACGCAGCGGACGGTCTCCAGGGACTCCACGAACAGCATCCGCTCGGCCAGCTCATGCAGGTCGACGTCGTGGTCGGTGGCCCCGAACTCCGACCGCAGCCCCGGCCAGAGCCCGGACCGCCTCCCGCCGACGTAGGAGTAGAACCCGGCACCGGACGACTTGCCCTTGCGGTCGAACTCGTCGACGAGCCGATCGATCACGCCGTCGGCCGGGTGCGGCGCCCAGGTGCCGCCGGCGGCCTCGACCCCGGCCCTGGTCTCCTCGCGGATCTTGCGGGGCAGGGTCAGGGTCAGCTCGTCCATCAGCTGCAGGACCGGTGCCGGGTAGCCGGCCTGCGCGGAGGCCTGCTCGATCGTCTGCGGGTCGATCCCCTCCGCGATCATGGCGACACCCTCGTTGAGGAACGTTCCGATGACCCGGCTGGTGAAGAACCCACGGCTGTCGTTGACGACGATCGGGGTCTTCCTCATGCCCAACGTCACGTCGAACGCCTTGGCCAACGTCGCGTCCGAGGTCTGCTCGCCGCGGATGATCTCCACCAGCGGCATCTTGTCGACCGGGGAGAAGAAGTGCAGCCCGACAAAGTCGGTCGGACGGTCCACGCCGGAGGCCAGCTCGGTGATCGGCAGCGTCGAGGTGTTAGAACACAGCAGCGCGTCCGGCTCGACGACCTTCGCCGCCTCGGCGAACACCTCCTGCTTGAGTGCGGCGGACTCGAACACGGCCTCGATGACGAGGTCGCAGCCGGCGAGATCGTCATAGGAGTCGGTGGGCGTGATCCGGGCGAGCAGCGCCTCGCCCTTCTCCGGGGTGGTCCTCCCGCCGGTGACGCCCTTCTCCACCAGTCCGGCCGAGTACGCCTTGCCCTGCTGCGCCGCCTCGCGCGAGACGTCCTTGAGCACGACCTCCCAGCCCGACAGCGCGCAGGTGTAGGCGATGCCGGCGCCCATCATGCCGGCGCCGAGCACCGCGACCTTGGTGGGTGTCCACTGCTCGAAGCCGTCGGGACGCGAGCCGCCGCCGTTGATGGTCTGCAGGTCGAAGAAGAACGCCTTGATCATGTTCTTCGCGACCTGGCCGGTGACCAGCTCGACGAAGTAGCGGCTCTCGATGCGCAGCGCGGTGTCGAAGTCCACCTGGGTGCCCTCGACGGCCGCGGCCAGGATGTTGCGCGGCGCGGGCATCGGGGCGCCCTTGAGCTGCTTGCGCAGGTTGGCGGGGAACGCCGGCAGGACCGCCGCGAGCTTCGGGCTCGACGGGACACCGCCGGGGATCTGGTAGCCCGGCTTGTCCCACGGCTGCGCGGCCTGCGGGTTCGCGGCGATCCAGGCTCGCGCCTTGGCCAGCATCTCCTCGGGCGTGGCCGCGAGCTCGTCGATGAGGCCGATCTCCAGCGCCGCGGCCGG
Source organism: Mycobacteriales bacterium (assembly GCA_038254065.1). Taxonomy (GTDB): domain Bacteria; phylum Actinomycetota; class Actinomycetes; order Mycobacteriales; family Pseudonocardiaceae; genus Pseudonocardia. The sequence goes on from JBBSGM010000002.1 coordinate 10,596, forward strand.
CTTGTGCCGCTGGCCCTTCGCGAGCACCTTCATGAACCCGTCGGCGATGCCGAGCATCCGGGTGACCCGGGTGACGCCGCCGGCGCCGGGCAGCAGGCCGAGGGTGACCTCGGGCAGGCCGTACACGACCCCGCGGGCGTCGAGCCCGATGCGGTGGTGGCAGGCCAGCCCGATCTCCAGGCCGCCGCCCAGCGCGGTGCCGTTCATCGCGGCGACGACCGGACGACCGAGGATCTCCAGCCTGCGCAGCTGGGCCTTCACCTCGGTGACGTACTCCAGCACCGCGGCCGCGTCGGCCGGGGTCGCCTCGGACAGCGTGTCCAGGTCGCCACCGGCGAAGAAGGTCCTCTTGGCCGACGTGACGATCACACCGGTGAGCTGGTCCCTGGCCACCACCAGCGCGTCGACGACCTCGCCCATCCCCACCCGGTAGCGGTCGTTCATGGTGTTGGCGCTGCGACCGGGATCATCGAGGGTGACGAGCGCGATCCCGTCCTCGCCGCGCTCCCAGCGCACGGCCTGCTGTTCGCTCGCTTCGGCCTGCTCGTTCACGTGGATGGCCCCTCAGGTCCGCTCGATGATGGTCGCGATGCCCATGCCGCCGCCGACGCACAGGGTCACGAGCCCGTAACGCAGCTCGCGGCGCTCCAGCTCGTCGAGCAGGGTGCCGAGGACCATCGCACCGGTGGCGCCCAGCGGGTGACCCATCGGGATCGCACCGCCGTTGACGTTCACCTTGTCGTGGTCGAGGCCGAGGTCGCGGATGAACCGCAGCGCCACGGCGGCGAATGCCTCGTTGATCTCGAAGAGGTCGATGTCCTCAACAGTCAGGCCGGCTCTGGCCAGCGCCTTGCGGCTGGCCGGGGCCGGGCCGGTGAGCATGATCGTCGGGTCGGCGCCGGAGAGTGCGGTGGCCACGATCCGGGCGCGTGGCCTGATGCCCGCGGCCTGCCCGGCCGCCTCGGTGCCCACCAGACACAGCGCGGCGCCGTCGACGATGCCCGAGGAGTTGCCGGCGTGGTGCACGTGGTCGATCTTCTCGACCCAGTGGTAGCGCTGCAGCGCGACGGCGTCGAAGCCGCCTGCCTCGCCCATCATCGCGAACGACGGCTGGAGCGTGCTGAGGGACTCCAGCGTCGCGTTGGCGCGGATGTGCTCGTCGCGGTCCAGGATCGTGAGCCCGTTGCGGTCACGCACCGGGACCACCGAACGGGCGAAGCAGCCGTTGGCCCAGGCCTTCGCCGCCCGGGTCTGCGACTCCACGGCGAACGTGTCGACGTCCTGGCGCGAGAAGCCCTCGAGGGTCGCGATCAGGTCGGCGCCGATGCCCTGGGGCACGAAGCCGGTCCGGTAGGAGGTGTCGGGGTCCATCGCCCAGGCGCCCCCGTCGGAGCCCATCGGCACCCGCGACATCACCTCGACGCCACCGGCCAGGACCATCTCCTCCATCCCGGAGCGGACCTTCTGCGCCGCGGTGTTGACCGCCTCCAGACCCGACGCGCAGAACCGGTTGAGCTGCATGCCGGCCACGGTGTCGGGCAGCCCGGCGGCGACCGCGGCGGTCTTGGCGAGGTCGCCACCCTGGTCGCCGATCGGGGTGACGACGCCGAGCACGACGTCGTCGATGGTGTCGGGGTCGAGCTCGGGGAACCGGGCGCGCAGCTCGTCGATCAGCCCGACGACCAGCGACACCGGCTTGACCTCGTGCAGCGAACCGGAGGCCTTGCCCCGGCCGCGCGGGGTGCGGATCGCGTCGTAGAGGTACGCCTCGGGGATCTCGCTCATGACGTCTTTGTTACAGCAGGGCTGTCACATAGGTCAAGCGCTGCCCTAACCTGTCACACATGGCAGTATCCACCCCCGAGCTGCTCACCGTCGACCAGCTCGCCGACCGCAGCGGTGTCACCGTCCGGACCATCCGTTTCTACGCCGGCCGCGGCCTGCTCCCCCCGCCGCGGCTGCGCGGCCGCACCGGGCTCTACGGTCCCGACCACCTGGCCCGGCTCGAGCTGGTGAGCGAGCTCGCCGCGCTCGGGTTCACCCTCGCCGCGATCGAGCGCTACCTGGAGCGGGTGCCGCACTCGGCCGGGGCGGGCGAGCTCGCGCTGCACCGCGCGCTGCTCGCGCCGTGGGTGTCCGAGCAGGTCGAGGAGATCAACCGCGCCGAGCTGGACCGCCGTTCCGGACGCGTGCTCGACGACGATGCCTGCACCGCACTGGAGGCGTTGGGCGTGCTGGAACGGCTGGAGTCCGGCCGGCTGCGACTGCACGGCGGGCTCGGCCCGGGGCTGGAGATGCTCGACTCGGGCTTGCCGACAACCCTGCTGCGCGACTCCCACGACCTCATCGAGAAGCACACCACCGCGCTCGCCGAGGATCTGATGGCACTGTTCCAACGTCAGGTACTGCAGCCCTACCGCGACGCCGGACGCCCCGCCGACCAGCGCGGCGCACTCGCGATCACGCTGAGCCGGCTCAAGCCGATCACCGTTCAGGGCGTGGTAATCGCGTTCGGGCGGGCGGTGAACCGGACGATACGCGAACGCATCGGCTAGAGCTGCATCCGTACGGCTAACGATAGGCATCGCGTCGGTGGCTGATGTCCAGGACCGTAACGGTCTTCGACTCGCCGTCGATCGTGTACCGGACTCGATACTCTCCACGGCGGGCCCGCCAGTGACCCTCGAACGGCGCGCGCAGCGGCGCTCCGACCCGCAGCGGTTCGTCGGCCAGCGCTCCGAAGAGGAACTCCACACACGCGGCCGCGACAGCTTCTGGCAACTGCTCGGCGAGCTGCCGTGCGGCGGTACGTGCGACCCGCACCCGATACGTCACTCGGATCGGTACCGGTCCTGCAGGAGGGCTCGCACGTCAGACTCGTCGAGTGTGTCACCCCGAGCGACATCGGCCTCGGACCGTCGGATCCGCTCCTGTGCCGCCCGATCCGCAAGCAGCTCGAGGGTCGCCTCGACGGACTCAAGATCCTCTGCAGCAATCAGGACGACGTGGTCCCGACCGTTACGGGTGATGTGGACACGCTCGTGGGTACGTCCGACCTCGTCGGCGATCTCGGAGAATCGTGCCTTCGCCTCGGACAGCGGTACGGTGGTCATGGATCAGAATTATAGTCTACTTTCACCCGACCGAGTTCAGTCGCCCTCGGCCTTCGCCCGGTGTCCGCGGCGCCGGTGGTGGGCGTCGGCCGCCGCGGCGGGCCTTGCGCCCGGTGCGCAGGCTGATCAACTCCCTGGCGAGGGTGGCTACCCGCTGGGCGTAGACCCACTGGTAGATCGCCTTCGTGAGACACCCGACAAGCCTGGTCATCGGGGTAGTCGGTGGCCCGCCGGTCCGCGATCGAGGCCGGGGACCCGCCCCCACACCACCGCCCGCAGCCGCGCCGAGCGCTCGACCGCGAACAGCTTGGGCCGCTCCCGGGCCGCGCGCGCCGTCGTGTCCGCCGCCACCGCCCGGTACCCACCACGCCCGCCATGACGAGCGACATCACGCGAAACCACCGACGGATCCCGCCCGATCCGCAACCCGATCTCCTTGTACTCCAAGCCTTCGGCCAGACCACGGGAGATTTCCTCCCGATCAGCCAACATCAACATCAAGCGCACGGGCGGACATCCTGTCCCACCGAACCGTCAAGATCAAATGCTACGACTAGCTGAGCCCAGGCCCATGTCCCCTGTGTGGGGGCCGCGCCAGCGTGAAAACTGTCGCGCTGCGCACTCCTCGCGAGTCGACGCGCCCTGGCCAGCTCGGCGACCAGGTCCCGGATGGTCGCACGGCGTTGGGCCGCGAGGACGGCGAGCCGGTCGCGGGCCGCGCTGTCAACCTTGATCGTCGTGTCGGCCACCCGCGAGGTTTACCGATGGAATACCTCCCGAGGTGCTTCCTGTCGCTGGGCCGAGGTAGCACTGCGCGGTCGAGTGCGGGAAACCACCCGCCCCCGTACCTCCGCCAACGCCAGCCGCCCACCTCCGATCGCGATGCCTTCGCCGTGATGACCACCTCGTCGCCATCGCGCAGATAGCTGCGCGCCGAGCCGTCGGCGAGCTCGATCGGCTCCGCGCCGCCCCAGCTGCAACACCGCGACGAGTGGTCAGTCGCCGAGGATGTCCGCCACTGCGAGCGTGAGGTCCGGGAGGGCGCGCGGCGTCAGGTCGTCGCCGCGGCGGGCTTTGCGAACGTCCCGATAAGCGCCGTCGACGGGGTCGGCGTAGATCAGGACCTCGTTGCCGGCAAGGTCGACGATCCAGACCTCGGCCACGCCCTGCCGCGCGTAGATCGGGATCTTGATCGCCCGGTCGGTGCGCAGCGAGGAGTCGGCGACCTCGATCACCAGGTATACGTCCTCGGCCGTGGGATGGCCACTCTGGTAGAAGTCGCGACGCTCCCGCGCGACGATGAAGTCGGGCTGCGGTTCGGAGCGGGGCAGCAGGCGCAGCGGATTCTGCACGATGACGACCGCCAGGTCCCCGAGGCGCTGGACGAGGCGGCGGGTCATGCGGTTGACGACCCCAGCGTGCTTGGGCCCGATCGGTGACATGGTGACGATCTCCCCGTCGAGCAGCTCCACCCGGTCGTCCTCGCCGAAGATGCCCACCTCGCCCATGCGCTCGTACTCCTCGACGGTGAAGCGCCACCGGAGGTCGACGACGGGGTCCGCGCTCATGGGCTCAGAGTAGCGCTGGCACGGCAGGCCCGGGAGCGGTTCGGGGAACCTTGCGACGTCAGCAGGCCGGCACCACCCTGCCCCGGACCTCGCCCAACGACATCCGCCCACCGCAGGGGCGGTCGCGGTGATCGTGACCTCGTCGCCGTCGAGCAGGTAGAGCATCGGTGGCGGGTCGCGCGGCGGCGGGTCGACCCAGGCGGCGGCGAGCGCGTCGAGCGGCGTGACCCAGGCCGAGATCGACGTCGCGAACGACCTGCCCAGCAGCGGTCCCAGCGGCCTGCTCTCCCACGCCTGGAGGTCACGGGCCGACCAGTCGTTGAGCAGCACGACGCCGAACACGTGGTCGAGCGCGTCGTCCATCGGTACCGGATGCCCCCGCAGGCCGGTCGACGAGCCAGCCGAACACCTCGCACCAGACCGGGCGGCCCGCGGCGAGCAGCCCGTCGAGGGTGGGCAGCCCCAGGAGCTCGGCGTGCGGTCCACCCGCCGCGGCGGCGAGGCCGCTGGCCCACCCCCAGCTTCTTGGGTCGATGTCGATCGCGATGATCGTCGTCGCGCCGGCCAGCTCCGCCCCCGCGATGGCGGCGTTGCCGACGCCGCGCCAGCCTGGCCGCGGCGGCCTGCGGTAGATCGCTGCCGCGGGCGGCCTGGTCGAGCCGTCGCACCGCTGTCAGGCGCACGTCAACGTTGGCAGATACGACGAGCTCAGCGAGATCTGGTGGCAGTTGCCCGGGCACGATCTGGCGGCGAGGTTTCCGGGCGAAGGAGAGATCACCCTGCACGCCGAACTCCCACTTGCACGGAGTCTGGTGAGGTGAGCGCTCGCGGACGCGGTCGAAGACGTAGTCGTAGAGCTCGCCAAGTGAGACAAGCCCGTCGTTGTTGCGGTCCGTCTCAACGGTGGTCAGGCCCTCCACGAGCGCGGCGGTGAAGACCGAGCCAGTACCGCGAGCCGGCACCGCTCCCGCGCCGAGCGAGGGGTCAGTCCAGATCGAACGCGGCCACGACCGCACGGGTCAGTGCCTCCTCCTGCTCGGGTAGCAGGTAGCCGATCTGCTGGCCGAGCTGCCCGGTCGGCACTGTCGTAATGTTGTCGCAGCTGATGACACTGTCATGGTCGAGACCGTTGGCCGCACCGACGGCGACCTCGGTGGACAGGCCGCGGATCGTCGACGTGATCGGGGCGATGGTGACGTTCCGCAGGTAGGGGCGCACGACCTCGCGGGTGAGCACGAGCACCGGACGCACCTTGTCGAGTCGCGCGAGGTGGATGGGACGCATCAGTCCCCGAGATCGATCGGGTGGTCCGCGGTGTGGGCTGCGAGGTCGTCGAGGTCGGTGTCCGCGGCGCTCGCCCGCAGAATGGCGACGTCGACCAGAGCCGTCTGACGACGACGCTCCCGGATGAGCGCCTTGGCCACCGCGTCGGCCCGGCTGCTCGCCGTACCGCGCACGACTTCGGCATCGACGAACTCCACCAGCTCGTCGGGGAGGCGGACGGTGATCTGCATGGTCATCCCGCAATCATACCGAATCGGGATTCATAACGGTAGCCGTCCATCCGGATCAGGGCAGCCATCCTTGAGGGACCAGAGTGCTCGCCGGTGATACGGCCGCGTCTGATCTGGTCGGTCCGCCTGCCGCGACCGCCCGGCTCTTCGGTAGGTGCACGGGGGCGGCGGCCCCCACAGGCGCGATCACATGGCAGTCTTCGCATCGAAGAGCTCAGAGCCGAGATGTGGAGAACAGCCATGCCGCAACAGGTCCGCGGGGTCGTCGCGCACAGCAAGGGCAAACCGGTCTCCGTCGAGACGATCACCATCCCGGACCCCGGCCCCGGTGAGGCGGTCGTGCAGGTGCAGGCCTGCGGGGTCTGCCACACCGACCTGCACTACCGCGAGGGCGGGATCAACGACGAGTTCCCGTTCCTGCTCGGCCACGAGGCCGCCGGGATCGTGGAGTCGGTCGGCGCGGGCGTCACCGACGTCGCGCCCGGCGACTTCGTGATCCTCAACTGGCGCGCGGTCGACGGCACCTGCCGGGCCTGCCGCCGCGGCGAGCCGTGGTACTGCTTCAGCACGCACAACGCGGCCCAGAAGATGACCCTGGAGTCCGGTCAGGAGCTCTCGCCCGCGCTGGGCATCGGCGCGTTCGCCGAGAAGACCCTGGTCCACGCCGGGCAGTGCACCAAGGTCAACCCGGCGGTGAAACCGCAGGTGGCCGGCCTGCTCGGCTGCGGTGTGATGGCCGGCATCGGTGCCGCGATCAACACCGGCAAGGTCGGCCGCGGCGACTCCATCGCCGTGATCGGCTGCGGCGGGGTCGGCAACGCGGCCATCGCGGGGGCGAAGCTGGCCGGCGCGACGACGATCATCGCGATCGACATCGACCCCAGGAAGCTGGCGTGGGCCACGGAGTTCGGGGCCACCCACACGATCAACTCACGCGAGACCGACGCCGTCGAAGGAGTCAAGGCGCTCACCGACGGCAACGGCGCGAACGTCGTCGTCGACGCGGTGGGCCGCCCGGAGACCTTCCGACAGGCGTTCTACGCCCGGGACCTCGCCGGCACTGCGGTGCTGGTCGGCGTCCCGACCCCGGGCCTGACGATCGAGCTCCCGCTGATCGACGTGTTCGGCCGCGGCGGGTCGACGAAGTCGTCCTGGTACGGCGACTGCCTGCCCAGCCGCGACTTCCCGATGCTGATCGACCTGCACCTGCAGGGCCGGCTCCCGCTGGAGAAGTTCGTCTCCGAGGAGATCGGCCTCGACGACGTCGAGGAGGCGTTCGGGCGGATGGAACGCGGCGAGGTGCTGCGCTCGGTGGTGGTCCTGTGACCCCGCAGGGCCCGATCGACCACGTGGTGACGAGCGGCACGTTCTCCCTCGACGGCGGGACCTGGGACGTCGAGAACAACGTCTGGGTCGTCGGCGACGAGAACGAGGTCATCGTGATCGACGCCGCGCACGACGCCGAGGCGATCGGGAACGCGATCGCCGGGCGCCGGGTGGTCGCGGTGGTGTGCACGCACGCGCACGACGACCACGTCAACCAGGCACCCGCGCTGGCCGACCGGTTCAACGCCCCGATCCTGCTCGACCCGGCCGAGGCGCCGCTGTGGGAGATGGCGCATCCGAACCGGGCGCCGGACCGCGCCCTGGCCGACGGCGACGTGCTGTCCGCGGGCGGGATCGAGCTGCACGTGCTGCAGACGCCCGGGCACTCCCCCGGCTCGTCCTGCCTCTACGCCCCCGCGCTCGGCACCGTGTTCAGCGGGGACACCCTGTTCAACGGCGGTCCCGGCGCCACCGGCCGGTCCTACTCGTCGTTCGACACGATCATCTCCTCGATCCGGGCGAAGCTGCTGACGCTGCCCGGCGACACCACCGTGTGCACCGGGCACGGCGACGCCACGACCATCGGCGCCGAGCTCGCGCACCTCGACGAGTGGGTCGCGCGGGGACACTGAGGCCAGCGTGTCTGGAGCGGCGTCCCGACCGAGGTAGCGCGTTGGGTGCTACATTGGCTCGGTGGACCGTCCCGAAAGCATCGGCATCCGCGAGCTGCGGCAGAACGCCTCACGGTACGTCGCGATGGCCAAGGCAGGGCAGCGCGTGCCGGTCACCGAACGCGGCACGCTCGTCGCCTACCTCGTGCCCGCCGACGAGCCCGGCTCGGTCCTCGACCGGCTGGAGGCAGCCGGTCAGCTCCGGCGGGCGACGACGCGTGGCATCGCCGATCTGCTACCCATTCCACCGGCGCCCCCGGGCGGCAAGTCGCTGTCCGAGACGCTGCAGGAGATGCGCGACGAGGAACGTTATTGATCTACGTCGACACCTCCGCGTTGCTGAAGCTGATCAAGCCGGAGACCGGGTCGGAGGCGCTCGCGGAGTACCTGCGCGACGAGACTGAGCTGATATCGAGTGCCCTGCTCGCGATCGAGGCCCGCCGCGGTGCGCTGCGCGCCGCTCCCGAGAGGCTGCCGAGACTCGACATCCTGCTGACGCGTGTCGACCTGGTCGAGATCTCCGCCCCGGTCATCGAGTCCGCCAGCAGGCTCCCCGACCCGCTGCTGCGTTCCCTCGACGCGATCCACCTCGCCACCGCCCTGTTGATCCGTCCCGAGGTCGACGTCCTGCTCAGCTATGACGACCGGCTCCGCGAGGCGGCGCAGGCCCACGGCATCCCGGTGGCCTCCCCCGCCTGAGCGCGCCCGCGAACGAGCCACCGCCGTCACACCCCCGGCCGCCACACCCTGGCCTCGGTCACGACCGCCGTGACGAGGTCGGCAGGTGTGACGTCGAACGCGGGGTTCCAGGCTCCGCTGGCCGCGGGCGCCATCCGGACACCACCGACGACGAGCACCTCCTCGGCCGCCCGCTCCTCGATGTCGATGGCGGCACCGTCGGGGGTGTCCGGGTCGAGCGTCGACTCCGGGGCGGCGACGAGGAACGGGATCCCGGCCCGCGCGGCGGCCAGCGCCAGCGGATAGGTGCCGATCTTGTTCGCGACGTCGCCGTTGGCCACGATCCGATCGGCGCCGACAACGACGGCGTCGACCAGCCCGCGGGCGATCACCGAGGGACCCGCACCGTCCACCACGACCCGGTGCGGCACGCCCATCATGGCCAGCTCGGTCGCGGTGATCCGGGAACCCTGCAGCAGCGGGCGGGTCTCGCCGGCCAGCACGTACTCGACGCGGCCCGCCTCCTGCAGCGACCGCACCACTCCCAGCGCGGTCCCGTACGACACGCAGGCCAGCGCGCCCGCATTGCAGTGCGTGTGCAGGCGCAGCGGCCCTGGCCCGCAGAGCTCGCCGAGCAGGCCGGCGCCGCGGCGGCCGATGGCTCGGCAGGCGGCGACGTCCTCGGCCAGCACCGCGCGGGCGACGGCGAGCACGGCGGGCGGCCCGGCGTCCGCGGCCGCGAGCGCGCGACGCACGCCGACGGCGAGGTTCACCGCGGTCGGCCGGGCCGCCGCCAGCTCCGCGGCCGCGGCGGCGAGCGCGGCGCCGCGCAGGGTCCGGGCCGCGAGCGCGACGCCGAGCGCGCCGGCCGCACCCAGCGCGGGCGCCCCCCGCACCGCGAGCCGCCGGATGGCGTCGACCAGCTCGTCCACCGTGTCCAGCGTGACGACCCGCAGCTCGGGCAGCACCGTCTGGTCGATGAGCGCGATCCGGTCATCGACCCAGTCGATCGTCGGCGGGAGCACACCCTCAGCCCAAGTGGGCCGCGGTGCTCGAGGCGGGGTCAGGAGCCGGCACCGGGGCGGCGGGCGGCCGGCTCTGGGCGGGCCGTTCCGGCGGGCAGCGAGATCCGGTAGAGCCGGGCAGCGTTCGCACCGAGCACGCCGTGGCGGGTCGCCGCGTCGAGCTCGGGGAACTCGCCGCGCAGCTCGGCAGGGAAGCGGAAGGTCGCGAGCTCCTCGACCAGCCGGCCGGGACGCACCAGTGGGTAACCGCTGCCGAACAGCAGGCGGTCCCCACCGAACGCCACCAGCAGCTCACCCAGTGCCCGCGCTGCCTCCACCGGCCGAATCCGGAGCCCGGCGAGCAGGTCGGTGAGCAGGACATGCACGTTCGGCAGCCGGGCCAGCCGGCACAGCTGTGCCGTCGGCAGGCAGGCCGCACCGAGCACGAACTGCACCCGGGGCAGCCCACGGGCCAGCTCGCGCAGCTCCCCGGGATCGAAGACCCTGGCGGGCCCGCCGCGCGCGGCGCGGGCCCGCACCGGCAGCGCGGACCCGGCCCGTACCGGCTCCGCCCACTCCGGCCAGCGGGCGCGACCGGGCGCGGTCACCGGCGCAACCGCGGTACCGGGACGGGTCGCCCAGTCCGGGCAGCCCGGCCCGCGACGCGCGGTCGGGCCCACCCCGAGGTGCACCACGCCCGCACCCGACTGCTCGCAGCGGACGAGCACCCGGCGCAGCCATGGCTCCGCGAGGGCGACCGGCGCATCCGGCCGGCGTCGGGGCACCAGATGCAACCCGCGCAGGTCACCGCACCGTACCCGGGCGGCCAGCCCGCGCGCTCCCGTCGAGCCGAGCGCGGGGTCGAGCTCACCGGTGAGCACGAACCGGCCCGGCAACTGCTCGGCGAGCTCGGCATGCCAGGCCTCCGGGCTGAAGCCCAGCACGAACAGGTCATCGAGGGTGAGTGGCTGCAGCACCGCGCGGTCGACGTGACCGTTGCCGATCACCTCGCCGGCCAGCCCGGCCTCGGTGACCCGCTCGAACTCGTCTGACGGCACCGGTCGCGGCGCCCGGTCGAGCAGCGTGTGCCGCCGGTAGAGCTCCGCGACGAACTGCTCGCCCCACGGCCCGGCCTGGTTGTGCGGGCTGCCGTCCCAGGCATGCACCTGGGCGTCGACCACGACGTAGCGTTCGGAGGCGATGCTGTACATCCCTGCCTCCTACCGAGTCGATGGGTACCTGCCGACCGTCCGGCGCGCCCGATCCGAACGTTGCGGCACGCCTGCTAGCCGATCGAGGGGCCGAGCCCCATCGACTGCGGGGTGCTGGAGTCCGGCGAGGGCTGCGGGATCCCCTCGTCGAGCGGGCCGAACTCGGTCATCAGCGCCTTGTTCCAGGGGGTCTGCTCCTCGGCGACCAGGGAGTTGGTGGTGAGGATCAGGCCGGCCACCGAGGCACCGTTCTGCAGCGCGGAGCGCACGACCCGCAGCGGGTCGATGATGCCCATCTCGATCATGTTGCCGAACCGGCCCTCGAGAGCGTCGAAACCCTCGTCCACGCCAAGGTCGGTGAGCTGCTTGACCACGTCGTGACCCTGGTAGCCGGCGTTGCCGGCGATGAGGAAGACGGGCTCGGTGAGGGCTCGCCGGACGATCTCGACCCCGATCTCGTAGTCGCCGGACACGTCGAGCTTGTCGAGGGCCTGCTCGGCGTGCAGCAGCGCGGCACCGCCGCCCGCGACGATGCCTTCGGCCATCGCGGCGCGGGTGGCCTGCAGCGAGTCGTCGACGCGGTGCCGGATCTCCTTGAGCTCGGCGTTGGTGGGGGCGCCGACCCTGATGATCGCGGCCTTGCCGGACAGCCGCGCGATCCGGTCGTTGAGCCAGTCCTCGTCGGTGCCGATGGTGGCCCGACGCATCTCGGCGCGCAGCTGGCTCAGCCGCAGCTCGACGGACTCGCGAGCCCCGGCCCCACCGATGATCGCGGTGTGCTCGTTGGTCGCGCGCACCTGCGATGCGCGGCCGAGGTGCTCGAGGGTGACCTGCTCCAGCGAGAACGACGACGCCTTGCTCAGCACCGTGGCGCCGGTCAGCGCGGCGATGTCCTCGAGCAGGTGGATGCGCTTCTCGCCGAATCCGGGCGCCTGGATGGCGGTGCACCTGAAGTGGCCGTTGACATGGTTGTGCACGAGCATCTGCAGCGCAGTGCCCTCCACCTTCTCGGCCACGATCACCAGCGGGCGCGGCTCGCGCATGATCCGCTCGATCATCGGCATGATCGACTGCACGGAGTCGATCTTGTGTGCGCAGAGCAGGAGGTAGGGGTCGTCGAGCACCGCGAGCATCTGCCCGGGGTCGGTCACCAGGTACGGCGAGACGTAGCCGTTGTCGAACTCGAAGTCCTCGACGAAGTTGACCGAGAGGCCCAGTACCGGCCCGTCCTCGACCGCGATCACCCCGTCGTCGCCCACGGTGTGCAGCGTCTGGGCGACGACCCGGCCGATCGCCTCGTCGTCGTTGGCCGAGATGGCCGCCACCCGGGAGAGATGCTCGAGGCTGTCGACCGGGTGCGCCACCGCCGACAGGTGCTCCACGATCGCGGCGACCGCGACGTCGATCCCCCGCTTGACCAGCACCGGGTTCCCACCCGACGTGATCGCCTTCATGCCCTCCCGGACGATGGCCTGCGCCATGACCGTGGCCGTCGTCGTGCCGTCTCCGACGGTGTCGTTGGTCTTGATGGCAGCTTCCTTGAGAATCTGTGCGCCCATGTTCTCGAAGGGATCCCGCAGGTGGATCTCGCGGGCGATCGTCACGCCGTCGTTCGTGACCTCAGGGGTGCCGGTGATCTTCTCCAGGATGACGTTGCGGCCCTTGGGCCCCAGCGTCGACTTCACCGCTTCCGCGAGCTGGTCGACGCCGGCCTTGAGCAGATCGCGGGCTTCCTGTCCGAACTTGAGCTCCTTGGCCACGGGTCCTCCTGGAATAAGTCTCGTGTACTGCGCGGGCGTAACGACGAACCGGGCCGCCGCCCGAGTGGATCAGCAGGCGGCGACCCGGGTCGGGATCGCTAGGAGCGGACCGGCGGCAACATGTCGCCGATGAACTCGGCCGCATCCTCGAGGCTCCCGAACATCACCGTCCGGTCATCCATGTGGATCATCTTGCCGTAGTGCGTCGACATGTTCTCCTCGAACTCCGACGCGTCGTAGAAGCCCTCCTCCTCGCCGAGGGCCTCGGAGATCTCGTCGTAGACGAAGTCCATCCGGCCCTCGCAGTCGACGCGGATCATCGAGGGCAGATGCCGGATGGTGACATTCTCCTGCCGGTTCATGACGTCGGCCACGACGACGCCGACCTGGTTGTTCATCAAGGTCACGCCGCACATGTTCGAGGCACTGTTGTCGGCCTTGTACGGGCTCTCGGCCGTGGTGTAGGTGGTCACTGCTGGAGCTCCTTCGGCGGGGTCAGACCAAGGTCGGTGACGATGCCGGCGAACCGGCTCTTGGCGCGGTCGAGGCTGTCCTCGAAACGCGGCGGCTTGGCGTCGGGCTGCGACCAGAGCGGCTGCAGCCGGCGCGCGGCCTCGAGACACTGCGGCACCCAGTGCGACAGCCAGCCCTGCATGAGCGCCTTGTTGTGGTCCGCGAACTCGCGGTCCTGCGTCAGCGGGGCGAAGCAGGCATTGGTCCAGCGCAGGTCGCGCTGGGAGTAGTCGAACTCACCGGCACCCATGACCGTCGGGGTGACGAAGTCGCCGTTGCTGGCCGCCGACTGCTGCACCAGGTTGCTGCGGAACAGCTCACCCAGCAGCGGCTCGAAGACGACGTTCGTGGCGAAGACCGACTCGCCCCAGTCGTTGTCAACGGCGGTGAGCGCCTCGGTGACCTTGCGGACGCCCTGCCAGACGTCGTCGGAGTTCCAGGCCTCGATGTGCGCGGCGCCGTCGAAACCGTCGATCTCCTCGGTCAGCGTCAGGTTGTACAGCGCCAGATCCTGGGCAAACCGGATCTTGTGCATGCTGTTGACGACCATGGCGGTGTTGTGCATGTTCGTCGGACCGGAGCGGTTGCATGCAGCGAACACGTACAGCCCGAGGATGTGCTCGATGTGCATCCACGCGCCGACGTTGCGTTCGACGAAGTGGACCCAGTTCTTGCTCCACTGCTCGAACGCCTTGGCGTTGCGCGCGTTCTCGATGTTCTGGTTCACCTGCCGGACAACGTTGGCGTTGTAGCGGTAGAAGGTCAGCTCCCATTCCTCGTTCGGGTCGCGGAACTCGTGCCAGCCGTGCGCGGGCCAGTCGAGCCCCTTCCCGCCACCGCCGCTGCCGATGCCACGCTCGGGCTCGGGCTTGTCGACCCCCCAGGCCTTCAGCTTGGTCCAGGTCAGCGGGTAGCCGGCCTCACCGTTCGCGAAGCCGTAGATCCAGCCCTGCGAGAGGTAGTGCCGCGGGTCGGGCTGGACGTCGACCGTGACGTCCTCGTAGTGGGTCTGCTTGCGCTTGGCCGGCTTGTAGTAGTTGTAACGCCGAGCCGACGGGCCGGAGTCGGGGAACTCCTGGGCGCCTGCCTCCGCGTCGGTGAATACTGGTTTCGGTACGCTGCGTTCGGGCCGTTCAGTGGTGGTCATGGGCCGTCCTCGCCTTCCGGTTCACCGGTGGTGGTGAACTTGTCGTAGAAGATGTTCTGCTCGCGGACACCGAGTGCCGTCAACGTCGCGATTGCCGCGTCCACCATCGGCGGCGGCCCGCAGACATAGGCATCCATCCCTTCCAAGGTGGGCTCGTTGCGCTCCACGCACTCGGTGATCAGTCCCATCTCACCGGCCCAGTCGTCGTCCTCGCCCGCCTCGGACAACGCCGGGATGTACCGGAACCCCGGCAGCTGCTCCTCGAGGGCCCGCAGCTCGTCCTCGAAGCACAGGTCCCGCTTGGCCCGTGCCCCGTAGTAGAACGTCGCCTTGCGCTCGACGCCCCGTTCGGCCATGGACCGGAGGAGCCCGAGCATCGGCGCCATCCCGGCACCGCCACCGACGAAGATCATGTCCGAGTTCCGGCTCTCCCGCAGGGTGCAGGTCCCGAAGGGGCCCTCCACGTCCAACCGGTCACCGACCTGAACCTGATCGGCCAGGAACTTCGAGAACAGGCCGTCCGGGTAGATCTTGATGACGAACTCGAACGTGCCCGCCCGGCCCGGGGTGTTGGCCATCGAGAACGAACGGGTCTCCGCGGTACCGGGAACGGTGATGTCCAGGTACTGACCAGGGAAGAACTTGATCTCCTCCGGCTCGGTCAACTTCAGCACGAGGTGTCGCATGTCGCTCGTCACCGACTCGTTGGACACGACTTCGGCCACCCCCTTCCGGAGCGGCAGGCCCGACCGGATGATCTCCTCGTCGTAGTTGAGGAGCTCGATCACCAGGTCCTCGTACGCGTGCGCCCGGCAGAGCAGCGTCGAGCCCTCCTCCTTCTCGTAGTCGGGCAACGCGAAGGTGGAGTAGCTGTCGAGCTCGATGTCCTCACCCTCGAGCACGAACGACTTGCAAGCCGCACACTGGCCTTCCTTGCACCCGTGCATCAACTGCACGCCCTGCTCGGCGGCGGCCCGCAGAATCGTCTGGCTCTCGTCGACCTCGATCTCGATGCCGACCGGTTCGAACCTGACAATGTGCTTCTCACCCATGATAAGAAAACTCCTCGACTGATGACCGGGCACACCGTGCGGAGGGCAGGGCCTGCGGGGGGAGGGCCGGTTGACCGACCCTCCCCCCTCGCCTGACCCGCGCTCAGGCGTTCGCGGGTGCCGGGCGTCCGGCCGGGCCCTGACGCCGGTAGTCCTCGATGAAGGCGGCGCGACCGGCGTCGTCCATCTCGTTGAACACGACGTCGGGGCTTGCCAGGTTCGGACAGCGGCGCAGGTGGTCCAGCGTCCACATCTTGGACGGGTCGAGGTTCAGATGCGGCTGTGCCGTCATCGTCTTGCCGTCGTCGCGGACGTAGCCCATGTCCTCGACCACGTCGGCCCAGTTCCAGCCGTGGTACAGCGTCTCCCACTCGCGCTTGCCGACCAGCCGACCCATGTTCGGGGTCTCGCGACCCTGGTAGGTCCCCCGGAAGGCCTCCACGTCGGTCCACCGGCAGACCTCGTGGCAGTACGTACGGTGCACACCGTCAACTTCAGCGGTGACGATGTCCTCACGCACCAGGCAGGGCACCATGCAGGTCCAGCAGCGGTTCGGGTACACGTAGTCGACGTCCTCGAACACGATCGGGTTGTGCCCGTTCGGGGTCGCCAGCCGGTTGTAGTTCTCCCACCACTTGCCGTACTTGTCATACCAGCCCGGGTACTTGTACTCGAACCATTCGAAGTCCGTGTCGGTCATCGCGTCGATACGCCAGTAGTTGGCGAGCCAACCGGTGGCGAAGAACTGCGCGACCTCGTGGACGTAGCCCTTCTCCCAGATCTGGCGCCACGACTCCTCGATCAGGTCGTGCGGGATGACCAGGCCGTACTTCTCGAGCGGGACGAGGTACGAGCGGTAGTAGTCGTCGTAGATCCAGCGACGCCACATCTCGGCGTAGGACTCGCGGTCCTTGCGCCGGTCCTTGGTGCCGTACTCGATGAACGTGCCGATGGCCGCGTCCACCACGCGGTGGTTGTTCCACCATGCGTAGCGCAGGTCGCGCTCGAGCAGCTGGCGGTTGTCCTCGTCCGACAGCGCCATCAGCAGCGTGGCGTAGCCGTTGGAGATGTGGCGCGACTCGTCGGACTGGACCGAGTGGAACACCGTGGGCAGCAGGTAGTCACCGTTCGCCGCGGCCTCGGCCGGCATGGCCACGAACAGGGTGTTCGTGAACGCCGTCTCGGCGACGATCGTCAGGTAGATGCTGGCCGCGGTGATCGCGTCACCGGTGATGAACCCCTCAGCGAACTGCCGGCCGATGGTGCCGCAGTAGTCGTTGTGGAAGTTCCGCAGGCTGTTGTTGAAGCCCGCCGGGTCGATGTAGTTGTTCATGTAGAGCCGCTTGAGGTTCTGCTGGATCGTGCTGTGCCGAACCTCGTCGATCATCTGGATCGCCTGGCCGTTGTGCAGCTCCGGGTTCGGAACCACATGGAACAGCATCGGCATCGAGCGCGCCGCCGAGATCTCGGGCAACGGGATGATCGACAGGAAGAGCTTCTGCCACTCCAGCCAACGCTCCTGGACCTGGCGGAACATGTTCCCGCGAATGGCGCCGTCGGAAGCGCCGTAGACTCGGTGGTCCTTCTCCTCCTGCATGGGGAAGTAGGACCGGAGGACCTGCTTGAGCGGGTCCTTCTTGGCGGCCTTGCGGAAGGTGTAGTCGGTCCCGTACTTCATGTACGGCTCGTGGTACTGCGGCTCCCAGGAAAGTTCCTGGATCTTCTGGTGAGCCTTTGCCAGACTCTGCCGACTCACGTCGTCTCCTCACGGTGGTGGGTGATCGGGGTCATCGTGACCCCGCTGACCCGTTGACCCCGCGGGCTGCCGGCCCGGCGGGTGGTGGCCCGCCGCGTCGACAGGGGTCGTGGGTGTCGTCCCAGTTCGCCCGCCGTCGCGGATCGGAGACCGGCGCGGACGCCCTCGACCACGAAGTCGGACCCGAGATCTGCGGACCGGGGTTCGCGGGCCCTCGGAGCAGCGCATCTCGTGCCTGGGATCACACCGCTCCCACGCCTGACCTGCGGTCTCAATATGAGACGGTGAGATATTGGCGGGCCAGGTTTCCGCTCGCCGTCACCTCGATGGAGCGGTACCGTTCGCGGAGAGACCGGCTGGCGCGACGACGCGGGCCGCAGCTGCTCCGAGGAGGGCAACCGGTTGGTCCAGTCGAGGGAGCGCCCGATCCGGGATGCCACGACGTGCACCCCGGACGCTTCCGTCGGCCTGTCCCGCAAAGCGGGCGGTGAGCAGGTGGCGCGGGCGCGGACGTCGTTCCTGGTCGACGACCCGGTCGAACCGGGTTCCGTACGCCCGCCGATCCTCGCGTCCTGGACCCGTTCGCGGCTCTGGGAGGTGCCTGCGGATCATCTCGACCTGCCCTACGAGTCCGACTCCGATCGGGACTGCCCGTTGACCAGGGCGGCCACCCCGATCGTCCGGGAGGTGGCCGACCAGCTGGCCGGTGAGCCCGTCAGCGTGATCCTCTGCGACGAGGAGGGCGTCGTGCTGGAGCGTCGCACCGGGGACTCGACGCTCAACCAGTACCTCGACCGGGTCTGGTTGGCTCCCGGATTCAGCTACGCCGAGCGCTACGTGGGTACCAACGGCATCGGCACCGCCCTGGAGGGCCGTGGTCCCGCGCAGGTGTTCGGGCACGAGCACTACGTCGAGCACCTGGAGGACCTGGCCTGCGCCGGGGCGCCGATCCGGCACCCGGTCAGCGGCAAGCTGCTCGGCGTCATCGACCTGACCTGCTGGCGCCGCGAGGCCAACAAGATGATGGTCACCGCGGCCTCCACCATCGCCCGGCGCATCGAGGAGACCCTGCTCGATCAGTCGGGTCGCCGCGAGCTGGCGCTGCTGCACGACTACCTGGCCACCTGCCAGCGCAACCGCGGTGCCGTGTTCGCGCTCAGCGACGATCTGCTGATGATGAACGACCGGGCCCGTGAGCTGCTCGACCCCGCGGACCAGGTGCCGCTGCTGGCGCACGCCGTGGAGGCGCTCAGCTCCGGACGCCGCCAGCAGCTGCTCGTCGACCTGCCCAGCGGGGTGACCGCACGGGTACAGTGCCGTCCCAGCTGGGCCCAGGGTGGGCTGTCCGGCGGCGTGCTGCAGGTGCAGCTCGTGCCAGGGGAGCGGTGGTTGTCACGGCCCGCGGTCCTGTCCCACTCGGCGTCGGCACTCCCGGCCACCGTGGGTTCCGGTGCGCTCTGGGTGAAGTGCTGCCAGGCCGTCGACCGACATTTCCAGTCCCGGGAGTGGACAGTGCTGGAGGGCGAGCCTGGTGCCGGGAAGCGGACCCTGGCCCGCGCCACCCACCAGATGCGCAGCCCCGCCACCCACCTGCGGCTGCTCGACGCGCGCGACTACGGCCCACGGTGGATCGCCGAGGTCGTCGAGGAACTGGAGACCGGCGCCGGCGGGACACTCGTCCTGTGCCACGTCGACCTGCTGACCGAGGCCGCGCTGGCCGCGCTGGGTGACGCGCTCGAACCGCACCGGGAGTCCACCGACCCGGAACGGCGCTGGGTCGTCGCCACGGTCGACACCGGCCGCTCGCACCCCGGCCGGGAGCTGGGCGAGCTGCTCGACTCGTTCCCGCGCACCGTGGAGGTGCCGCCGCTGCGTCACCACGTCGAGGACGTCGCCGAGCTGGTCCCACACCTGATCGCGCGGCTCACCCGCGGCGCCGACCTGACGTGCTCACCCGAGGCGATGCGGGTGCTCATGCGCAACCGCTGGCCGGGCAACGTCGAGCAGCTCTACCAGGTGCTGCGCAAGATCATCGCAAAGAAGCGGACCGGCCACATCACCCCGGCCGACCTGCCACCCGAGTGTCGGGCGATCACCCGCCGGGTGCTCACCCCGCTGGAGGCGATCGAGTGCGACGCGATCGTCGACGCGCTGCTCGAGACCGACGGCAACAAGGCCGAGGCGGCCCGCCAGCTCGGCATGTCCCGGGCCACGATCTACCGCAAGATCCGCGGCTTCGGCATCTCCATGCCCACCGCGGGGGACGCCACCAGGTCCGGCTAGGCTGATTGAGTCGAGATTGTCACCCGATAGGGGTTACGCTGGGCCGCATGCTGAAGATCGGGGGGATCTGTAAGTGTTTCGGTCGGCTGGTGGCGCTCGACGAGGTCAGCTTCGCCGTGTCGTCCGGCGAGGTCTTCGGCTTCGTCGGTGGCAACGGCGCCGGCAAGACGACGACGATGCGCATCGTGCTCGGCGTGCTCTCGCCCGACGCGGGCGTGGTGGCCTGGAAGGGCAACCCGATCGACGCCGACATGCGGCGCCGGATCGGCTACATGCCCGAGGAGCGTGGGCTGTACCCGAAGATGAAGGTCGGCGAGCAACTGGCCTACCTCGCCCGGTTGCACGGGCTCGGTACCGCCGACGCCCGGGCCTCCGTGCGGCAGTGGGCGACGCGGCTGGGGGTCGCCGAGCGGCTCGGCGACGAGGTTCAGAAGCTGTCGCTCGGCAACCAGCAGCGGGTGCAGCTGTGCGCCGCGCTGGTGCACGACCCGGAGGTGCTCGTGCTCGACGAGCCGTTCTCCGGGCTCGACCCGACCGCGGTCGAGGTGATGAGCGACGTGCTGCGGGACAAGGCCGACACCGGAGTGCCGGTGATCTTCTCCAGCCACCAGCTCGACCTCGTCGAGCGGCTGTGTGACCGGATCGGGATCATCTCCGCCGGCCGGATGGTCGCGGTCGGCACGGTCGGTGAGCTGCGCACCGAGGGGGTCCGCCGGATCGACGTGGTCGGCCCCGCGGCGTCCACGTGGGCCTCGTTGCCCGGGGTCACGGTGGTCGCCACCGACGGGGCGCACACCCGTGTCGAGCTGTCCGACGAGGTGTCCGACCAGGCGGTGTTGCAGGCCGCGCTCGCCGCCGGGCCGGTGCACGAGTTCGGCCGGTACCGACCGCCGCTCACCGAGCTGTATCGCGACGTCGTGACCGCGGGCGAGGCGTCGTGACGTCGCCGCTGAGCCCGGGCCAGGTGGTACTGCTGGTGGCCCGCCGCGAGTTCAGCACCCAGGTCCGGTCGCGCGGCTTCGCAGTCGGGCTGGTCGTCACCATCGTCCTGTTCGCCGTCTACATCCTGCTGTTCCAGTTCATCGGGTCCCAGAGTTCGAGCAACACCCTCGGTGTGACCCCGCAGACCGCCGCGCTGCGCGAGGGCTTGCAGACCGCCGCAGCCGCCCAGGGCCGGACCCTGCGCCTCACCGAGGTCGACCGGGCGGCCGGCGAGCAGCAGGTCCGCGAGGGCGCGCTCGATGCGTTGCTCGTCGGCGAACCCGGCAGCTACGCGTTGGTCGGGCGGGACACCGTCGACTCGTCGCTGCAGGGCCTCGTGAGCTCGACCATCCGGCAGCGCACCCTGGACGACGCGCTCCTGGCGGCCGGGGTCGACCCGGCGCAGGTCGCCGCCAGGGGCCAGGTCGCCGTGTCGACGTTGGAGCCGGCCGACCCGGAGCGCGGGCAGCGGCTGGTGGTGGCGATCGTGGTCACGGTGCTGCTGTTCTTGTCTTTGATCAACTACGGCACCGCGGTGGCGCAGGGCGTCGTCGAGGAGAAGGCGAGCCGGGTGGTCGAGCTGCTGCTCGCCACGATCAAACCCGTGCACCTGCTCACCGGCAAGGTGCTCGGGCTCGGCGCGGTCGGGTTGGCGCAGCTGCTCGTCCTCAGCGCGGTCGGGCTCCTCGGGTCGGTGGCGTTCGGGCTGCTCGCCGCGCCTGCCGCGGGGCTGTCCGCACTGGTCTCGGCGGTGGTCTGGTACCTGCTCGGGTTCTTCCTCTACGCGTCGATCTTCGCGGCAGCCGGCTCGATGGTGTCGCGTCAGGAGGAGCTGCAGGCGATCGTCACGCCGATCGTCTTCCCGCTGCTCATCCCGTTCCTCTTCGCGGTGAGCGTGCTGCCCAACGACCCGCGGAACACCCTGGGTGCGGTGCTGTCATTCGTCCCGCTGTTCTCGCCGACGCTGATGCCGGCGCGGGTGGCGCTGGGCGTCGCACCCTTCTGGCAGGTCGGCGTCGCGATCGTGCTGACCCTGGCCTCGATCGTCGGGGTGGTGGCGCTGGCGGCGAGGATCTACCGGAACTCGGTGCTGCGCACCGGGGCGCGGGTGAGCCTGCGGGAGGCACTCAGTGCGCGGCGGGGCTGAGCGCGCGAACCGTCAGCGTCGGGCGGCCTTCACCTGCTCATAGCCCTCCAGCGCGTGCGCCCGCTCCGTGCCGTGTTCCACGATCGGCTCCGGGTAACCGTCCGGGACCCCGCCGGGAAGCGTCCACGGCTGATGCACCTGCTTGCCCGGGACGCCGCGCAGCTCGGGGACGAAGCGACGCACGTAGTCACCCTCGGGGTCGAAGCGCTCGCCCTGGCTGGTCGGGTTGAAGATCCGGAAGTACGGCGCCGCATCGGTGCCGCTGCCCGCGACCCACTGCCAGCCGTGCTGGTTGGAGGCCAGGTCACCGTCGACGAGCAGGTGCATGAAGTGCCGAGCACCCCACCACCACGGCAGGTGCAGGTCCTTGACCAGGAAGCTCGCGGTGATCATGCGAACCCGGTTGTGCAGCCACGCCTGCTGGCGCAGCTGCCGCATCCCGGCGTCGACGATCGGGTAGCCGGTGCGGCCGTCGCACCAGGCGCGGAAGTTCTCCTGCGCCGCCCGGCCCGACGCGACGGGCAGCACGTCGAAGGAACGGTCGTAGTTGCCTCGCGCGGAGTCGGGCCGCTGGTGGAGCACGTCGGCGTAGAACTCCCGCCAGGCGATCTCGGTGCGGTAGACCTCCGCCGAGCCGGACCGCCGCTCCCCCAGGTCGGCCAGCATCGTGCGCGGGTGCACAGCGCCGTACTTGAGGTACACCGACATGCGCGACGTGCCGGGCCGGTCGGGCCGGTCGCGCAGGTCGCCGTAGGCGTCGATGGGGTCGGCGAGGAAGTCCCGCCACCGGGCGAGCGCGGCCCGCTCACCCGGCTCGGGCAGCTCGGCGTCGACGGGCTCGTCGGCGGGGATCCGAACGACGGACGGTCCGGCCCGATCCGCCGGGTCGACCCATTGCACGGTCGCCGCGCCGGTGTCGGCGGGTGGGCGCCACCCGTGCTGCGCCCACGCCCGCCGGAACGGGGTGAAGACCTTGAACGGGCTGCCGTCCGCCTTGACCACCCGGCCGGGTGCGACGGCGTACGGCGAGCCCGTCCGGACGAGTTCGCGGTCGTCGTGCGACAGCGCCGTCGCGACCACCGCGTCTCGGCGCCGGCCGTAGGGCCCGTAGTCGGCCGCGACGTGCACCGTGGCGGCCCCGACGGACTTCGCGATTCTCGGCACGACGTCGGCCGGGTCGCCCGCGACGACGAGCAGCCTGCCGCCCAGCGCGTCGTCCAGCGCGCGCAGGCAGCCGTAGAGGAAGGTGCGGCGCGGCGGCCCGGCCGGGCGCAGGAGCGCGGGGTCGAGCACGAACAGCGCCAGGCCGGTACCTGCGGCGTCGGCAGCGGCGAGGAACGTGGGCTGGTCAGCCACCCGCAGGTCGCGCCGGAACCAGACAATGGCGGTGTCGTCCATGGCTCGCGACGCTACCGAGGCAGCACGGTCAGCGCTCGTCCACCGGCAGGTAGTCCCGCTCGGGTGGCCCGACGTAGAGCTGCCGTGGCCGGCCGATCTTGTTCTTCGGATCGTCCATCATCTCCCGCCAGTGGGCGATCCAGCCGGGAAGCCGACCCAGCGCGAACAGCACGGTGAACATCCTCGTGGGGAAGCCCATCGCCCGGTAGATCACGCCGGTGTAGAAGTCGACGTTCGGGTAGAGCTTGCGCTCGATGAAGTAGTCGTCGGCCAACGCCCGCTCCTCCAGGGCCTTGGCGATGTCGAGCAACGGGTCGGTGACCCCGAGCTTCTTGAGCACCTCGTCCGCGCTCTGCTTGACGATCCTCGCCCGCGGGTCGTAGTTCTTGTAGACGCGGTGCCCGAAGCCCATCAGGCGGGCGCCCTTCTCCTTGTTCTTGACGCGTGCGACGAACGCCGCGACGTCGCCCTCCTCGACGTCGCGGATGCGCCCCAGCATCTCCAGGACTGCCTGGTTGGCACCGCCGTGCAACGGACCGAACAGGGCGTTCACCCCGGCCGAGACGCTGGCGAACAGGTTGGCGTGCGAGGAACCGACCAGCCGGACCGTCGAGGTCGAGCAGTTCTGCTCGTGGTCGGCATGCAGGATGAGCAGGGTCTCGAGCGCCCTGGCGTAGTCGGGGTCGATCTCGTAGGGCTCGGCCGGCAGCCCGAAGGTGAGGCGCAGGAAGTTCTCGACGAGGCTCAGCGAGTTGTCCGGGTAGAGGAACGGCTGGCCGATCGACTTCTTGTAGGCGTACGCCGCGATCGTCGGCACCTTGGCCAGCAGCCGGACGGTCGAGAGCTCGACGGCGTCGGAGTCGAAGGGGTCGAGGCTGTCCTGGTAGAACGTCGAGAGCGCACTGACCGCGCTCGACAGGACCGGCATCGGGTGCGCGTCGCGGGGGAACCCGTCGAAGAACCGCTTGAGGTCCTCGTGCAGCAGCGTGTGCCGGCTGATGCTGTTGGTGAACGACTCGAGCTCGCCCCGGGTGGGCAGCGCCCCGTAGATGAGCAGGTAGCTGACCTCGAGGAAGGTCGACTTCCCGGCCAGCTGGTCGATGGGGTAACCCCGGTAACGCAGGATGCCGGCGGCACCGTCGATGTAGGTGATCCCGGACGCGCAGGCGGCGGTGCTGCCGAAACCGGGGTCGAAAGCGGTCATCCCGGTCTCCGCCAGCAGTCCGCTGACGTCGAATGCGCTCGCCCCCTCGGTCGCGGGCTCGATGGCCATCTCGTGCTCGCCGCCCGGGTAGCGCAGGACGGCAGTGTCGTCGGACATGTGGAGGTTCCCTCTCACACTCGAGCTCTTCCGGATCCACCCCACGCTAGTCCACGCTCGGGCGCTCCGGCTGCCATGATCGACGGTTCAGAGCCGGTCACCGCGATCTGCGCGGCCGGCGGTGCCGAAGCGATGATCACGGCCGGCGGCGCCACGCCGCTCAGGGCGCCAGCCGCCGCACCCGCCACGTCCGGTCCAGCCCGTCGACCTCGAAGCGCAGCCGATCGTGCATCCGGTTGGTCCGGCCCTGCCAGAACTCGACCTGGTCCGGGACGATCCGCCAGCCGCCCCAGTGCGGTGGCCGCGGCACCCGCTCGACGTCGGCGAAGCGGCAGGCGACACCGGCCAGCGCGTCGTCGAGTGCCTGGCGGCCGGCCACCACCGTCGACTGCGCCGACGCCCACGCACCGAGTTGGGAGCCGCGTGGCCGGGTGGCCCAGTACGCATCGGCCTGTTCGGCGTCGACCTCCTCGACGCCGCCGCCGACGTGGACCTGCCGGTGCAGCGGGTACCAGGGGAACGTTGCCGACGCCGCGGGCCCGCAGCGCAGGTCATGGCCCTTCGCCGAGGTGTAGTTGGTGTAGAAGACGACGCCGCGTGCGTCGAGGCCCTTGCACAACACGGTGCGCGAGGACGGCCGCCCCGCCGCGTCGGCGGTCGCGAGCACCATCGCATTGGGCTCGACGACCCCCGCGGCCTGCGCATCGGCGATCCAGCGAGCCAGCTGCTCGTGCCAGGTCGCCGCGAGGTCACCCGGGTCGAGGCTCTCGCCGCCGTAGTCCACCCGCATCTCCGCCAACCGGGGATCCGGCGTCCGGTCCGCCATTGCGCCTCCCCGTCCGTCCCGACCGTAGCGGGGAGCGCCCGCACGGGGCCGGTGACCGATGCCACCCGACTGTGCCGTTGCCTCGCGCGTCCTCCGGAGGCAGGGTGACGCCAACCACGGGTCACTGCGGCCGTGCCGAGAACCGACCATCGAGGAGGACCGGTGTCCATTGCGCCGACCGCCGCCACGGCGCCGACCCCGCCAGGTGCCGCGGACCAGCCGGACGGATCGGCGGTATCCCCTCCGCCCGGCTTCAGATCGGGTCTGGAGGGCCACGTCGCCTTCCGCACCCAGATCGCCGAGCCCGACAAGGACGGCGGCGCGCTGCGCTACCGCGGCGTCGACATCGAGGACCTGGTCGGGAAGGTCACCTTCGGAAACGTCTGGGCCCTGCTGGTGGACGGCCGGTTCGGGGACGGCCTGCCGCCCGCGGAACCATTTCCCATCCCGGTGCACACCGGCGACGTGCGGGTCGACGTGCAGGCCGCGCTGGCCATGCTCGCGCCGTACTGGGGCTACCGCCCGCTGCTCGACATCTCCGACGAGGAGGCCCGCGAGCAGCTCGCCAGGGCGTCGGTGATGGCACTGTCCTACGTCGCGCAGTCCGGGCGTGGGATCGGCGTCCCGGCCGTGCCACAACGGCGGATCGACGAGTCCCTCACGATCACCGAGCGGTTCATGGTGCGCTGGCGGGGCGAGCCCGACCCGGCGCACGTCAAGGCCGTCGACGCGTACTGGGTCTCGGCCTGTGAGCACGGGATGAACGCCTCGACGTTCACCGCGCGGGTCATCGCCTCCACCGGCGCGGACGTGGCCGCGGCACTGTCGGGCGCGATCGGCGCCATGTCCGGCCCGCTGCACGGCGGCGCGCCGGCCCGGGTGCTGCCGATGATCACCGAGGTCGAGCGGAGCGGGAACCCCGAGGCGGTGGTCAAGGGGGTGCTGGACCGCAAGGAGCGGCTGATGGGCTTCGGGCACCGGGTCTACCGGGCCGAGGACCCGCGGGCCAGGGTGCTGCGGCGCACCTGCAAGGAGCTCAACGCGTCGCGTTACGAGGCGGCGGCCGCGCTGGAGCAGGCGGCACTCACCGTCCTGCGGGAGCGCCGTCCGGAGCGTCCGATCGAGACGAACGTCGAGTTCTGGGCGGCAGTGATCCTCGACTTCGCCGATGTGCCGCCGCACATGATGCCCGCCATGTTCACCAGCTCCCGGACCGCGGGCTGGTCGGCGCACATCATGGAGCAGAAGCGGGAGGCCAAGCTGGTCCGCCCGTCGGCCCAGTACATCGGTCCGACACCGCGCACCCCGGACGCCGTCGACGGCTGGGACGTCATCAGGCACCCGTAGGAACGCCGCCACGCACCAGGCGGGCCGGCGGGGGCCGCGGATGCCAGACTGGTGGCCGTGACGTCCTCCACCGACCTGCACATCCCCGCCGACCTCAAGCCCGTCGACGGCCGCTTCGGCAGCGGTCCGTCCAAGGTCCGTCCCGAGCAGCTCGAAGCCCTCGGCCGGGCCGGCGCGGCGCTGATGGGCACCTCGCACCGCCAACCGCCGGTGCGGTCGCTGGTGGGGCGGGTCCGCTCCGGCCTCGCCGACCTGTTCGCCCTGCCCGCGGGCTACCAGGTGGTGCTCGGCAACGGCGGCACCACCGCGTTCTGGGACGCGGCGGCGTTCGGGCTGATCCGCGAGCGGTCGTTGCACCTGACCTTCGGCGAGTTCTCGGCCAAGTTCGCCGAGACCGCCAGGGGCGCGCCGTTCCTGGCCGATCCGGTGATCGTGTCCGCGGCGCCCGGCACCGCGCCCGAACCCACCTCCGACCCGTCCTGCGACGTGCTGGCGTGGGCCCACAACGAGACCTCGACCGGGGTCACCGTGCCGGTGGTCCGGCCGGCGGGCTCGACCGCGGGCCAGCTGGTCACGATCGACGCGACGTCCGGTGCCGGCGGGCTGCCCGTCGACA
This sequence comes from Mycobacteriales bacterium, assembly GCA_038254065.1. Classification (GTDB taxonomy): domain Bacteria; phylum Actinomycetota; class Actinomycetes; order Mycobacteriales; family Pseudonocardiaceae; genus Pseudonocardia. The sequence goes on from JBBSGM010000002.1 coordinate 37,828, forward strand.
TCGCCGAGGCCGACGCCTACTACTTCGCGCCCCAGAAGTGCTTCGCCGCCGACGGCGGCCTGTGGATCGCGCTGCTGAGTCCGGCCGCGCTCGACCGGGTGGCCGAGCTCGCCGCCGGCGACCGCTGGATCCCCCCGTTCCTGTCGTTGTCCACCGCGGTGGACAACTCGGCCAAGGACCAGACCTACAACACGCCGGCCGTCGCCACCCTGTTCCTGATGGCCGAGCAGATCGACTGGATGAGCTCCCTCGGCGGCCTCGACGCGTGCGTCGCCCGCACCGCCGACTCCTCGGGCCGGCTCTACGAATGGGCCGAGAAGACCGGCTACACCACCCCGTTCGTGGCCGACCCGGCGCACCGCTCGCAGGTCGTCGGCACGATCGACTTCGACGACGCGGTGGATGCGGCAGCCGTGGCCACGGTGCTGCGGGCCAACGGGATCGTGGACACCGAGCCGTACCGCAAGCTGGGCCGCAACCAGCTACGGATCGGGATGTTCCCGGCCGTCGACCCCGACGACGTGTCCGCGCTCACCGCGTGCATCGACTGGGTGGTCGAGCGGCTGGGGTGAGCATCGGCGATCCGCGCGCCGTCGCCACCCCCCTCGGTGGCGGCCTACCTCTCGGCGACGGGAAGGCCGCGTTGCCCGACGCGCCCAGGTTCTCGGCACGTCGCGTGCCGAGGACCTGGTAGAACTTCGTCGTCGCGAAGGGGAAGAGGCTCCGTGGTTGACTCATTTGTCCACCTGCACGTACATACCGAGTATTCGATGTTGGACGGTGCCGCGAAGGTCGGCGCGCTTTTCAATGAGGTCGAGCGGTTGGGTATGCCGGCGGTGGCTATGACCGACCACGGAAACATGTACGGTGCGGCCGAGTTCTACCGCCGGTCCAAGAAGAGTAGCGCAAAGCCGATCATCGGCATCGAGTCGTATGTGGCGCCGACCAGCAGATACCACAAGAAGCCGGTATTCTGGGGGCAGGCGTCCCAGCGTGGGTCCGACGAGTACGGCGAGGGCGGCGACGTCTCGGGCGCGGGCGCATACACGCACATGACGATGGTGGCCCGGACCGCCGTCGGATTGCGTAACCTGTTCAGGCTGTCGAGCCTGGCATCGTTCCAGGGATACTATCGAAAACCACGGATGGATCGCGAGCTGATCGCCGAGCTCGCGGACGGCATCATTGCGACGACGGGTTGCCCGTCGGGTGAGGTACAGACCCGCCTGCGCCTGGGTCAGCGAGCAGAAGCCCTCCAGGCAGCCAGTGACTACCGTGACATCTTCGGGAGAGAGAACTTCTTCCTTGAGTTGATGGACCACGGCCTGGCCATCGAGCAGTCGGTGCGCAGTGGTCTCCTCGACATCGGAAAGAAGCTTGACCTGTTGCCGCTGGCGACGAATGACTCGCATTACGTCACCCAGGATCAGTCCGAGTCCCACGCCGCGTTGCTGTGCGTGCAGGCCGGCAAGACGCTCGACGACCCCACTCGGTTGAAGTTCGACGGCGACGGCTACTACTTGAAGAGCGCCGCCGAGATTCGTGAGTACTGGGACAAGGAAGTCCCGGGCGCGGCCGGAAACACGTTGCTCGTCGCCGAACGCGTTGAGTCCTACGACGACGTCTTCGCCGAGGTCGATCGCATGCCGCGCTTCCCCCTTCGCCCGGGAGAGACTGAAGATGATCTTCTGCGGGCAGAGGTGGAGAAGTACACCCCGGCACGGTTTCCGGGCGCTCTGGGCGCTGAGTACAAGGAACGCATCGAGATCGAGCTCGGGGTGATCTCGAAGATGGGCTTCCCGGGTTACTTCCTGGTGGTCGGCGACCTGGTGCGGTGGGCCAAGTCGCAGAAGATCGCAGTGGGTCCGGGGCGCGGTTCGGCGACCGGTTCCCTCGTTGCCTACATCCTGCAGATCACCGACCTCGACCCGATCGAGCACAAACTGATCTTCGAGCGGTTCCTCAACCCGGAACGAATCAGCCCCCCCGACATCGACCTCGACTTCGACGAGCGTCGCCGCGGCGAGGTGCTGCGCTACACCGTCGAGAAGTGGGGCGAGGAGAACGTCGCTCAGGTCATCACGTTCGGCACGATCAAGACCAAAGCGGCGATCAAGGACGCCGCCCGGGTCCTCTACGGTCAGCCCGGGTTCTCCATCGCGGACCGGATCTCCAAAGCGCTACCGCCTCCCATAGCGGCGAAGGACATCCCACTGTCCGGGATCTTCGATCCCTCCCACGAGCGGTACGCCGAGGCTGCCGAGGTTCGCGCGCTAGCCGAGACCGACCCAGAGGTCGGGAAGATCATGGACACCGCACGCGGGCTGGAGGGTCTGGTCCGCAACGCCGGTGTGCACGCCTGCGCGGTGATCCTGTCCGCCGAGCCGCTGCTGGACGTGATTCCGCTGTGGCGGCGCGAGGACGGCTCGATCATCACCGGATGGGACTTCCCGTCTTGCGAGGACATCGGCCTGCTGAAGATGGACTTCCTCGGGCTGCGCACCCTGACCGTCATCGACGACACCATCAAGGCAGTGGAGAAGAACCACGGCGCCAAGATCGACCTGCCGACGCTGAAGCTCGACGACAAGAAGACCTACGAGCTGCTGTCCCGGGGCGAGACGCTCGGGGTGTTCCAGCTCGACGGCGGCGCGATGCGTTCGCTGCTCAAGGCGATGTCGCCCACGCACTTCGGGGACATCGCCGCGGTGCTGGCGCTCTACCGGCCGGGCCCGATGGCGGCGAACGCCCACCTCGACTACGCCGAGCGCTCCAACGGCCGGCAGAAGATCACCCCGATCCACCCGGAGCTCAAGGACGCCCTCGACCCGATCCTCGGCGAGACCTACCACCTGCTGGTCTATCAGGAGCAGGTGATGGCGATCGCCCAGCAGCTCGCCGGGTACAGCCTCGGCCAGGCCGACCTGCTGCGCCGCGCGATGGGCAAGAAGAAGAAGGAGATCATCGAGAGGGAGTTCGAGCGGTTCCGCGCGGGAATGACCGCAAAGGGCTTCTCGGAGAAGGCGTGCCAGACCATCTGGGACGTGATGCTTCCCTTCGCCGGGTACGCGTTCAACAAGTCCCACACCGCCGGCTACGGGCTCGTCTCCTACTGGACGGCCTACCTCAAGGCAAACTACCCGGTAGAGTTCATGGCCGCTCAGCTCACCTCGATCGGTGACAACAAAGACAAGTCCGCGGTCTATCTTGCCGAGTGCCGCCGGATGCTCTTCGAAGATGTGACGGGGGCCCGGCGTACAGGAATCAAAGTGCTGCCGCCGGACGTGAACGACTCCGACCTGTGGTTCTCCGCGGTCGGCAGCGACATCCGGTTCGGGCTCGGTGCTGTCCGCAACGTCGGTGTCAACGTGGTCGAGTCGATCATTGCTACCCGCCGGAAGAAGGGCCGGTTCACCTCGTTCACCGACTTCCTCGAGAAGATCGACCTGGTGTGTTGCCACAAGCGCACGATCGAGTCGTTGATCAAGGCGGGTGCGTTCGACTCGTTCGGACAGCCCCGTCGCGCGCTGCTGAGGGTGCACGAGTACGCCGTCGACGCCGTCACCAGCCTGAAGCGTCACGAGGCGGTCGGCCAGTTCGACCTGTTCGGTGGCATGGGAGGAGATGAGCCCGCTCCGGCGGAGACCTCGCCGCTCGCTCAGCTGAAAATTGACGACGAGGAGTGGCCGCGCACGCAGCTGCTGGCGTTCGAGCGCGAGATGCTCGGCCTGTACGTCTCGGCGCATCCGCTCGACGGCACGGAGCGGATCCTGCGCAAGCACGCCCCGAGGTCAATAGCCGCGCTGATCGACGATGCTCCGAAGGAAGGCGAGGTCGTGATCGGTGGGATGATCTCCGCGGTCGACCGGCGGGTGAACAAAAAAGGCGAGCCCTGGGCGATCGTCACCGTCGAAGACCTGGACGCATCGATGGAGGTGCTGTTCTTCGCGAAGTCCTACCTGGCCGTGCACGAGGACCTGGTCCCGGACTCCGCCGTCGCGATCAAGGGCCGACTCAACTGGCGCGAGGACCGGATGTCCATCTTTGCCTCCGGCGTGATCCCCCTCGACGTCGCAGACGCGCACGTCAACCCCGAGCTCGTTCCTTCACTGGTGCTGAAGGCCGACGCATTGCGGCTCGACCACGCGGCGGTCTCGGAGTTGAAGGCGGCGCTCATTGCCCACTCCGGCGACACGCCGCTGACGCTGGTGCTATGCTGTCACGACCGCGAGACCGCACTGGCGGTCGAGCGGTTCTCCGTGAAGGTCTCCGCGGCTCTGCTCGGCGAGCTCAAGAGCATCCCCGGGATCGCGGTGGCCTCGTAGAGCATGGTTGGCCCGGGTCATTGCCGGCTCAGGGCGTGGCGCCGCTTCGGCGGTGGTTCCCACCAGCTCGGCACCCGTGGACGATGGCGCCGACGCATGTGCAGTAGAACGATCACGCAGGTCACGGCACAGCCGGCCGAGATCACGCTCGATGCCGCGAGAACCACGGTCGGCATTGTTGCTCCCTGTCGTCAGGCGTCGGGGTAGCGGGTCCGGTAGGTTCAGCGCCCGCTGACCACGTCCGTTCCCCGCCCGGTTGTGATGACGACAGTAGACTACGTACGCAGAAAGTTCTCGGTGCATATGGGCGATGACAGTGAGTGATCAACGGCCGGGGCTGGCGCGGATCCAGGTGGCGGCCACCCTCCGGCGCATGCGCGAGCAGGCGGGCGTCACCCGTGAGCAAGCCGCCGCGGAGCTGTACTGCACGGTCTCCAAGATCGGCGACATCGAGACCGGGCGATCGCGGATCAAGCCGGCCGAACTGGAGAAGCTGCTCGATCTCTACGGCACTGAAGGTGCCGAGCGCGGACTGCTGACCGACACTGCGCGGGACGCGCGTAGTCGCCGGCGCCGGGATGCCGTCGAGGCGAGCGTGCCGCTGAACGACCAGCGGTTCTTCGACCTGGAAGCGCAGGCACGGTCGCTGACGTACTTCTCACCAGAACTCCTGCCCGGTTTCCTGCAGACCGACGACTACGCACGGCCGCTCATGGAGTGGGGCGGCTTGCTCAGCGCTGCCGAGATCGACCGCAAGCTCGCATTCCGTGCCGCCCGACGCAAGATCATGACCAGGAGCGACCCACCACCGCCGACGTACTGGTGCATCCTCGGGGAGGCTGCGTTGCGGGCCAATGTCGGGGGCCCGGTGGCGATGATCAGCCAACTGGATCACCTGCTGGAGTGGTTGACGTCGCTACGCCACCTGGTGATCCAGGTCTTGCCGATCGGCTCCGGAGGGCACGGATCGATGGGAGTAACCCGCACCCTGCTGAGCTTCAATCCGCCGGCTGGTGACATCGTGCATGTCGACACCGACATTCGGAACGTATACTTCGATGGTCCGGCCGAGGTCGCGGAGGCAACTCACGTGCTGGATCTCTTGAAGGCCAAGGCCCTCGACCGGGACGAGAGCCGGGAGATCATCCGGCAGCTCGTACGCGAGTACAAGGAGATGAGCGGTCATGTCGCGCTGGAATGAGTGGTTCACCCCGCGCCGGTCCGGTAATGGCGTCAACTGTGTCGAGGCCCTGCTCGCCCCCGACGCCGTCCACGTCCGCAACTCGAATGACCGTGACGCCGCCACCGTCACCTTCACCCACGACGAGTGGCGGGCCTTCATCGACAGCGTCAAGGAGTGCGACGACTACGACCTGCCCCGCTGAGGCAAGGTCCCCGGCGCGCCTCCACGGCAGGCCGCGAACCGGCCACTACCGTCACCCGGACGGGGACATCGAGAGTGGGAGGCCGCCGATGCGGGCGCTGCGGGTGGTGGGGATCGCGCCGGACGGTGGCGTCGTCCTCGAGGACCCGGCCTGCCCCGAGCGCTTCACCGTGCCGGCCGACGAGCAGTTGCGCGCTGCCGCCCGCGGAGACCTGACCCGGCTCGGGCAGCTCGCGATCGAGTCGGAGAGCCAGTTGCGCCCGCGGGAGATCCAGGCGCGCATCCGGGCCGGAGCATCCGTGGAGCAGGTCGCCGCGGAGTCCGGGGTGCCGCTGCAGAAGGTCGAGCGGTTCGCCCACCCGGTGCTGATGGAGCGCTCGCGCATCGCGGGGCTGGCCCAGGGTGCGCATCCGGCCCGGGCCGAGGGCGTGGACGTTCGCACGCTTGGCGAGACCGTCGCGCATACCTTCGCGCTGCGTGGTCAGGACCATCTCGACGCCGGGTGGGACTCCTGGAAGGGCGAGGACGGCACCTGGGTCGTCGCGCTGAGCTGGCGCACCGGCCGTTCGGACAACCGTGCGCAGTGGACGTTCGAGCCCGGCGCCCACGGCGGCACGGTCATCGCGCTCGACGAGCATGCCGATGGCCTGGTGGACGGCTTGGCGCTGGGCCCGCTGCGCACGATCCGCCCGGTGGCCGGCATCGGTCGTCCCGGGGAGGAGGCGGCCGAGGCTGGGGAAGAAGAGCCAGCCGGCCGGGGCGGCGCGGACGTACCGGACGGGCCCGCTCGACCCGCCCCGGACAGTGCCGTCCCACCCCCGCGGCGAAAGAAAGGCAAGCCGGTCGTTCCGTCCTGGGACGAGGTGTTGCTGGGCGTTCGCAACCAGCGCTGAACCGCTCTCAGCCGAGCAACCCCGCCAGCAGACACACCCACGCCACGACCACGCCCACCGCCACGCCGAGCGCGGGCCAGCGCCAAACGGAGTCCGCCGGAGCAGCCACAGCGACGGCGCCAGCCCGCCACCGACCAGCAGGTTCGCCGGGATCCACAGCAGCCCGAACGTCCCGGCGAAGGCCCGGCTCAGCCCGACGTCCGCGACCCCGGCCAGCACCGCGAAGAACGCCGCGACCGGCAGCCCGGTGGCCCACGGAACCGGGTAGCCCGGTTCCGGCTCGACCGCCGGCGCCACCACCTGTCCCCCCACCGCGACCTGCATCGGCTCAGGCTACGGGTGGCGCCACGGCGTGGAAGACGACCGCGGCGGCTGTCGCCACATTGAGCGAGTCGACCCCGGACGCCATCGGGATGCGCACCGCGACGTCGGCGGCGGTGAGCGCGGCAACGGTCAGGCCCGAACCCTCGGCGCCGAGCAGCAGCGCCACCCGCGCCCCGGCCAGTCCGGCCGCCGCGACCGCCATGGCGTCTGCGTGCGGGGTCAGCGCCGCGACCCGCAACCCCGCGCCGCGCAGCACGTCGAGCGAACCGGGCCAGACGCCGGGCAGGGTGGCGAACGGCACCCGCAGCACGTGACCCATCGAGACCCGCACACTGCGCCGGTAGAGCGGGTCGGCGCAGCGCGGGCCGAGCAGCACACCGTCGACGCCCAGAGCCGCGGCGTTGCGGAACAACGCGCCGAGGTTCTCGTGGTCGTTGACGCCCTCGAGCACGGCGAGCACCCAGGCGCGCCGGGCGAGCGCGGCGACGTCCGGGACGGGCGCGCGATCTGCGACGGCGAGCACGCCGCGGTTGAGGTGGAACCCGACGACGGTGGCCATGGTGTCGACGTCGGTCTGGTAGGCGGGGGCGTCGAGGCCGGCGAGGTCGGTTGCCAGCTCGGCGAGCCGTCGAGGCACTCCCAGCAGCGACCGCACCGGATACGGCGAATGGATCAACCGGCGCACCACGACGACGCCCTCGGCGATCACCAGCCCACGGCCCCCCGGTCGGTCGGGCCTGCGGTCGGCGTTCGTGAGGTCCCCGGTAGTCGCGCAGGCGCGGGTCGTCCGGGTCACCGACCGGCGTAATGAGGGCCACGGTCAGCCATCTTGGCAGGCAGGTGGTCTAGCCGGAACGCCGTCATCCGGTCAGCCGGTACCGCGTTCAACCCGAGTATGTCACGGTGGGCAATCGCCTGACCGGAGCCGGCAGAGGCTTCGGACCGGCGAGGGCTCGGGGGGCAGGAGGCAACCGACGCATGGGCCAGGACGTCGACCGGATCACGTTCAGTCGACGAGACCGCCAGCGGTACCGGACCAAGGTGCAGCGCTGCACGGACGCGCTCGCCGTGATGCTGCGGGAGCGCCCGTTCGCCCAGGACGAACCCATGACCGGGCTCGAGGTCGAGCTCAACCTCGTCGACCACGAGCTGGCGCCCGTCGACACCGGACGCGACGTGCTCGACGCGCTCGGCGCCCCCGAGTTCCAGAGCGAGCTCGGCCGGTGGAACATCGAGCTCAACCTGGCGCCGCGGCCGTTGCCCGGTCACGAGTGGTGCCACCTCGAGCACCACCTGCTCGACGAGCTCGCGATGGCCGCGGCGAAGGCCCGCGACTGCGCCTCGCAGCTGGTGATGATCGGGATTCTGCCGACGCTCGGCCTGGACCACCTCGTCGTCGCGTCGATGGCGCCGGACGAGCGCTACGCCATGCTCAACGAGCAGCTGATGGGCGCCCGCGGGGAGCCGATCAGGCTCGACATCAGCGGCGACGACCCGTCCGGACGGCACGGCGTCAGCGCCGAGCGGCTGACCGTCGACTTCGAGTCGATCATTCCCGAGGCGGCCTGCACCTCGATGCAACTGCACCTGCAGGTGTCCCCCGGCTCGTTCGCGAGCTACTGGAACGCCGCTCAGTGCCTGGCCGGGGTACAGCTCGCCGTCGGCGCGAACTCGCCGTTCCTGCTGGGCTCGCGGCTGTGGGCCGAGACCCGGATCCCGCTGTTCGAGCAGTCGTGCGACGTCCGGACGGTCGAGCTGCGCAACCAGGGGGTGCGCCCGCGGGTGTGGTTCGGCGAGCGCTGGGTCAACTCGATCCTGGACCTGTTCGCCGAGAACGCCCGCTACTTTCCGGGCCTGATGCCGGTCACCGAGGACACCGACCCGCTGGCCGACGTGGCGGCCGGGCGGGTTCCCGAGCTCGACGAGCTGCGGCTGCACAACGGCACCATCTGGCGCTGGAACCGTCCGGTCTACGACATCGCCGGCGGCACCCCGCACGTCCGGCTGGAGAACCGCGTGCTGCCGGCCGGCCCGACGGCCGTCGACATGGTGGCCAACGCACTGTTCTTCTACGGGCTGCTGCGCGTCCTGGTGGAGGCGGACCGTCCGCTGTGGGGCTCGATGTCGTTCGAGGCGGCCGAGGAGAACTTCGTCACCGCCGCCCGGCACGGCATGGACGGGCCGCTGTACTGGCCCGGCAGCGGCTGGATCCGCCCTGACGAGTTGACCCTGCGCAAACTGCTCCCGCTCGCCCAGGAGGGCCTGACCCGCTGGGGTGTCAGCGGTGCGGTGATCGATCGCTACCTTTCGGTCATCGAGCGCCGGTGCGTGCTGCGCCGGACCGGGTCCGGCTGGCAGCTGGACACCGTGGCCGCCCTGGAGGCGCGCGGTGCGGATCGGCCGGCCGCGCTGCGCGGGATGCTCGCCCGCTACCTCGCGGCCTCGACGGCCAACGAGCCGGTGCACGACTGGCCGCTGCCGGCCTGACCCGCGGGCGCGGCGAGTTCACCATCGCAAACCGCGGCTCGATTCGGCCCCGGCCGGACCCGTCCCCTTCCTACAGTCGGCCCGTCCTGCTGGTGGTGTCCGGAGCGAGAGCTCCGCCACGCAGCGCCCCGGTCGACCCGGGGCGGCCAGTGCCCTGCGCCCGGCGTTCCTGCCGAGTGCCGAACCTGCACGCCCGCAGACGGGGGAACCATGTCGACGCGACCCACCGGTACCGTCCGCCGTCCCGGCCGGAACGGGTGACCAGGGTGGCCCGCTTCCGGCTCGTCGGTCGACCCGCCCGCGCCACGGTGGCGCCTCCACCGTGGCCGCCCGGGGACCGGCAGCCCGGGCCCGGATCCCGGCCGGACCACGACCCCGGCCACGCCGCACCCGCCCCGTGGAGCAGCACCGGGCACCCGGGGGACCACACCGGGTGGGCCACCCGTTCAGCGCGGCCGGCCCGACGCCCGTACCGCTCTCCCGACGACGGCGACCCGCCGACCGACCCGTTCGGCATCCCGGCCGTCCCCGCGCCGCGCGCACCGTGGCCGCCCGACCCGGCCGCCGCGCGCGAGCCGGCGCCGCATCCCGCCGAGGCAGCCGCGCTGGCCGGGGCATTCGCCGTCGACTACCTGTCCTGGGACGAGGACGACCCGGCCCGTCGCGGTCTCGTGCTCGCCGGCTACCTGCCGGTCCCCGGCGCGGACCCGGCCCGGCTGGGCTGGTCGGGCCGGGGCCGGCAGCGTGCCGAGCTCGCGCTGCCCGGACTGGTCCGGCCCGACGGCGACGGTCGGGTGCTCGTCGACGTGCGGGTGCGGGTCACTCCCTACCGGCAGGTCGGCGGGCTGGCCGGGCCGGCCGGCGAGCAGCCCGTCGAACCGGAGCCAGAGCTCGCCGGCGCTCCCGCGGCCGCCCCCGCTCCGACCGGGCGCGGCTGGCGCAGTCTCGCCTCCCACTGGCTGCGGATCAGCGTGCCCGTCGCGATCGACGGCGGCCGGCTCGTCGTCGACGCGCTGGCGGAGACACCCGGCGAGGGCCGACCGGAGCCGGTCCTGGCCGCGCCCCGCGGTGCGGACCCCACTCTCGACAACGACGCGCGGCTCACCTCGCGCGATGACGGTGCCTGGTGAACGGGATGCGCGTCCCCGTCGTCGCCGGGGTGGCGGGCGGGGTGGGCACGACGACGATCGCGGCGGCACTGCGCGGGTACGACGCCGGACGCCTCGTCGACGCCCGCGTCGACGTACTCGTCTGCCGCTGCACCGGGGACTCACTGCGCCGCGCGGCCCGGCTCGCCGACCAGCTCGCCGGGCCGGCCCCGCGCCCGGTGCTCGCGGTGACCGCCGAGGCCAGGATGCGCTCCCACGGCTGCATGCGGGCCCGGCTGCGGATGCTGGAGCCACAGTTCTGCGCCGTCACGGTGCTGCCGCACGTGGGCCGCTGGCGCGAGCTCAGCGATCCGCTGGCCGAGGCCTCCGAGCTGATCGCGCGGCGGGGCGGGGAACTCCCGCGGGCGCTGCGCGGGTACGGAGCCGCGCTGCGCAGGCTGGTCGCGGAGGTGGCGGCGACCGGACGCCTGCACCAGCAGCCGACCCGGCAACCGGACGTGCGCGCCCGGTTCGCGCCGCCCGCTGCCCCCGAGCACCCGCTCCGCGGGATCCGGCTCGGCACCCCCCACCCCGCCACGAACGGAACCTACCGATGACCGAGCCGGGTTCGTCCTTCCTCGCGATCGTCGACTCGGCGGCGCGCGCGGCGGCGACGATGGCCGGGGAGGCGGCGGCCGCGTTCGCGGTGCCCTCCGCGGGGCTCGACCAGCCGGCCGTGCTCGGTGCACAGTCCGCGTTGCGGCCGGTGCTGCTCGGCGCGCTCACCGCGGCCGTGCTCGTGCAGTCGATCCGGATCGTGGCGTTGCGCCGCGCCGAACCGCTCGCCGTCGTAGCCACCGGGCTGGCCCGGTTCGTGCTGGCCACCGCGCTCGGCCTCGTCGTCATGCAGGCCGCGCTGCTCAGCGGGGATGCGCTCGCCCAACTGCTGCTCGGTGACGGGGCGGGCGCAGCGGGCGACGTCGGCGCCGTCGTCGCCGGGAAGCTGGCGAACCGGGACGGGCTGACCGAGCCGTTCCTGCTGCTGCTCGCCGCGGTGTGCGTGCTGCTGCTCGCGGCCGCACTGTGGATGACGCTGGTGCTGCGGCAGGTCGCGCTGCTGGTCATCGCCGCGGCGCTCCCGCTCGCCGCGGCCGGGTCGGTCACCGCGAGCACCCGCGGATGGCTGGTCCGGTTGGGCCCGTGGGCACTCGCGCTGGTCGTCTACAAGCCTGCGGCGGCGCTGGTGTTCGACGTCGGTGCCGGGTACCTGCGCTCCCCCGCGGTGCCGACCGGGACGGGTGGGGTGCTGGCCGGCGTCATGGTGCTCGGCCTGGCGGTGGGCGTGCTGCCGGCGACGCTGCGGCTGCTGTCCTGGTCGACGGTGCGGATGGCGGCGGGCGGTTGGTCGGCAGGTGGCTGGGCCGGCGCCGCACCGGCACCCGAGGTGATCAACACCGTCCGGCTCACCGGCCGGGTCCGTGGCGCCTCCGCGGTGGCGCTGGCCGGGTTCGTCGAGCACACCGGGCCGGGCACCGTCGGCACCGGCGGCTGCCGCCCGCTCGTCCCCGAACGGCCGTCCCGGCCCATCCCGGCGCCGAGCGGACCCGATCACCTGGCACGGGCCACCGCGTACCCGCAGCCCTCGGTCGAGGTGGCCCGATGACGACCCAACCCGAGCAGCCGCGGCTCTACGGCCGCTGGCGCCCCGAACGTGGCTGGGGCATCGGGGCGCTGGGCACCGGCCAGACCCTCACCGCCTTCGTGGCCGCGCTGGGCCCCGTGCTCGCCGCCTCGGTCGCACCGCGGTTGGCGCTGCCACTGGCCGGGCTCGCCGCGGCACTCGTCGTCGGGCTCGTCGTGCGGGTCGGCGGCCGAACCGGGGCCGAGGTCGCCCTGAGCCGGGCCAGGTTCGGGATCGCGCAGGCCCGGGGCTGGACCGAGTTCACCGCGGGCGTGCTCAGCGACCACCCACGCGGGCACGAGCTGCCCGGGGTGCTCGCCCCGCTGGTCCCGCTCGACACCGACGACGGCCGCGGCGGACGCCAGGCGCTGGTCTGGGACCGCCGCGAGGGGACGCTGTCCGCAGTGTTGCGCTGTGCCCCGGTCGGGCTGGACCTCGCCGACGCCGGCCGGGCCGAGGACTGGGTGGCGGCCTGGGGCGGCTGGCTGGCCGATCTGGGTCACCGACCGGCCGTGCGTCAGGTCGCCGTCACGGTGAGCATCACGCCGGGGGGCGCCGCCGTCGCGGACCACCTGACCCGCCGGGTGCGCGCCGACGCGCCCGAGGCCGCCCGCGTGACGATGCGCGAGCTCGTCGAGCAGACGTCCGGCACGGCGGAGACCGCCACCTACGTGACCCTCACCCTCGACCCGGCGCGGACCGTGCCCCGCGGCGACGACCTGCTGAGCAGTGTTGCCGAGGTCACCCGCGGGCTCCCCGGGCTGGAGGCCGGGCTGGCCGGCTGCGGGGTCGCGGTGCTGCACCGCGAGCCGGTCGCGGACCTGACCGCGCGGGTGCAGGTGGCGTTCGACCCGGCCGCCCGCGCCGACCTCCTCGACACCGACGACGGCGGGCGGCTGCTCGACTGGGCGCACGCCGCACCCGTCGGCGCCCGTGAGGAGTGGGGCGACTACCGGCACGACTCCGGGCTTTCGGTGAGCTGGGCCCTGCAGGAGGCGCCCCGCCAAGGCGTCACCGCGCGCGTCCTCGTCCCACTGCTGGCGCCCGGTCCCTTTCAGCGCCGGGTCACCTGGCTCTACCTGCCCTACCCTGCCGATGCGGCCGCCGCACACGCCGAGCGTGAGGTGAGCGCGGGGCTGGTCCGGCGCGGCTGGGCGCAGCGCACCCGCCGCGACGAGACCCACCGCGACCGCGACGATCGCGACCGCGCGGAGCAGGCGGCCCGAGAGGAGGCCGAGGGCGCCGGGCTGGGCCGGTTCACCCTCTACGTGACGACGACCGTCGAGGATCCGGACCTGCTGCCCGCCGCCGTCGCCGATGTGGAGCAGCGGGCGGGCGCCTCGCGGCTGCGGCTGCGCCGGATGTGGGGCGCCCAGGCCGTCGGTTTCGCCGCGACGCTGGGGCTCGGCATCGACCCGGGCGGGCTCGCGGCCAGGGGACGGCTCCGATGAGGCAGCTCCGCACCGCGGACCCGCCCGGGGCCTGGGGCCACCCGGTGGCGGGCGGCGGCCGTGCCGGACACGTCGAGGGCGGGGTGCTGCACACCGGGCCGACGAGCCAGGTGTGCGGGCTGTTCCCGTTCGCGACCGGCTCCGGCGCCCCGGTGCACGGCGTGCCGATCGGTCGGCACCTGCTCTCCGCGGAACCGGTCGGGCTGGACCCGGCGGAGTGGCTGCGCCACGGGCTGGTGTCGAACACCGGGGTGTGGGTGCAGGGCCAGCCCGGCATCGGCAAGTCGGCCTTCGTCAAACGGATGATCACCGGGCTGGTCGCGTTCGGTGCCACGGTGGTCGTGCCCGGCGACGTCAAGGGCGAGTACGGGCCGCTGGTGGAGGCGTTGGGCGGCACGGTGTGGCGGATCGGCCGGGGCCGCCACGCCCTCAACCCACTGGACGGCGGCCCGGTGCGGGCCGCGCTCGCTGCCGCCGTCGGCACCGACCGGGCCGCGCTCGCGGACACCCTGGCGGCCCGGCGGATCGCGCTGCTCGAGGCGCTGCTGGTGGTGGTCCGGGGTGCGCCGCTGCCGGTCACGCAGCGGCGGCTGCTGGCCGTCGCGCTCGACACCGCGACCGCGGCCGCCCCGACCGACCCGGTCGTCCCGGACGTGCTGGCCGCGCTGCTCCACGGCGCCGACCCGCTGCCCGCCATCGCGGCCGCCCGCGGCACCGGTGGTTACCGGCGCGCGGTCCGCGAGCTGGTGAACGCACTCGCCCTGCTGTGCGACGGCCCGCTGCGTGGCATCGTGGACCGGCCCTCGACCTTCCGCGCCGACCCCGACGCACCCGCCGTCGCGCTGGACGTCTCCGCGCTCGACGGCGACGCCGACGAGGTCCTCGCCGCCGCGATGCTCTGCGCCTGGGCCTGGTCCGCGGCGATGGTCGACGGCGTCCGCGCGGGCTCCGGGCCGGTCGTCGTGGTGCAGGACGAGCTGTGGCGGGTGCTGCGGGTGGCCCCCGGACTCGTCGAGCAGGCCGACCGGATCACCCGGCTGAACCGGCACCGCGGCGTCGTCTCGTTCCAGGTGACGCATTCGCTCGACGACCTTGCCGCGCTGCCGAGCGAGGCCGACCGGGCGAAGGCCCGTGGGTTCGTCGCGCGCAGCGGGTTGCTCGTGCTGGGCGGGATGGCGCCGCGCGAGCTCGACGCGCTGCGCGGGCTGGTCCCGATCAGCGCCGGCGAGTCCGCACTCGTCATGTCGTGGGCGGCACCGCCGTTGTGGACGGCCGGCGGGATGCACCCGGGGCGCGGGCGGTACCTGGTGAAGTCGGGCGAGCGGGTCGGGCTGCCGGTCGGGCTGACCCTGACCCCCACCGAGAGCCGGCTGTACGACACCGACCGCGCGCTGCGGGAGGTCGGGTGAGCCGTGCGCTCAACGACGGTGCTGCTGAACACCGCGCTGGTCGCGGTGCTGGGGCTGCTGCTGCTCGCGGCGGCGGGCGAGGACGACGCCACGGCGGGCGCCCCGGCCGGGATCGACGCCGCGATGCTGCCGCCATTGGCCCGTCAGCTGCTGCCGCTGATCACCCAGCTCACCGCGCAGCAGTGCCCGGAGCTGCCCCCGGTCTGGGTGCTCGCCCAGGTGCAGGCGGAGTCCGGTTGGGATCCCGCCGCCACCAGCAGCGACTCCAACGGGGGTGCGGCAGGGCTCTACCAGCTCGATCAGCAGAACTGGACGGCCGCGGGGGGTGCCGGCTGGCCGTCGAACCCGCCGCGGGCGGGCGCGGACATCCTCGACCCCGCGACGCACCTGCGGGTGGCGATCCCGTGGGTCTGCGCGCAGCTGCGCGCGGTCAGCGGCCCGCTCGCCGCGACGGGCAAGCCCACCGACCCGCTCGACGCGATGCTGGTGTGCCACATCGCAGGCTGCAGCCGGGTGTCCGGGAGCGCCACCGGGGTGCCCAGGGCGGGCGAGGCGGGCTGCGGACAGCTCTGCGCCGACCTGGTCCGGCGCTATCTCGACGCCGTGCACCGCAACCTGGCGCGGTACGGGATGCCGGTCGACCCGCCGCGCGCCGCACCGACGCATGCCGAACCGTCGAGCCCGGAGCCGGCGGCGCCCGCGCCGTATCCCGGCGGCGTGACCGGCTGCTCCCGGCCCGACCGACCCGGCCCGACGGCTGCCTGACCGGTGCCACCGGATACGGCCTGGCGGCGGTGGCCGCGGCGTTCGGCGGCTGGCTGCGCGGTCCGGTGATCCACTCCGCCGGCTGCTGGGACGCCCATGCCTGGAACCCGAGCAGCGACCATCCGCGCGGGCGGGCCTGCGACCTGTTCCCGACCACACCGGGCACCTTCGCCGCGGGTGAGGAGCTCACGAACGGCTGGCGACTCGCCGAGTGGTTGCGGGCCAACGCCGGGCCGCTGCACGTGCGGTACCTGATCTGGCACGGCCGCTACTGGGAACCGGGCGTGTCCGACAGCGGCGGCTGGGGCGTCCGATACACCGGCGGTGGGACCTATGACGTCCGCGACCCGACCGGCGGCCATTACGACCACGTTCACGTGAGCTTCGCACCGTGACCTCGCGAAGCCGCTGGCTGGTCGCCACGGAGGCACCCGCGAGCCCCGACCTCCGCACCAGGGGTTGGTCGGCCTGACCCGGGGTGCGATCACCCGACGACGAACGTGGCGGGCACCAGCGGGGGGTCCGGTCGATCCGACCGGACCCCCCGCTGGTCCCGAACTGACGCGCCGCTCCCACCACGAAGCGACATCACCTAAGTTAGCCTAACCTTTCTCTGAGACGCAAGTCGCCAACCCTGCCGGTGCCGCAACACCAGCCCGACGACGAGCACCGACAGCACGGTCAACGCCCCACCGAGGACCAGCGGCGCCCGCCCACCCCAGTGCTCGGCGACGAGCCCGAGCAAGGGGGCACCGAGCGGGGTGCTCCCCAGGAACAGCAGCATGTAGAGCCCCATCACCCGCCCGCGGAGGCCCGCGTCGACGGACAGCTGCACCAGTGCGTTTGCCGCTGTGGTGAACAGCAACGCCGCGAACCCGACGAGCACGAGCATCGCCCCGGCGGAGGCGAACGTGGGCATCAGGCCGGTCACCACCAGCAGCCCGCCGAAGGCCAGCCCGGCCCCGGCGACCAGCCGCAACCGCGGCGGGACCTTTCGTCTGGCGACGATCGCCGCCCCGGCCATCGAGCCGACCGCCAGCAGCGTCGTGAGCAGCCCACACGCCTCGACGCCGCGACCGAAGACGTTGCGCGCGAGCACCGGCACCGTCACCGGGAAGTTGATCGCGAACGCCGAGACGAGGAACACCAGTGCGAGCACCGCGACGATCTCGGGCCGGCCGCGGACGTACCGCAGCCCCTCGCGCAACTGGCCCGGCGCCCGGCGCAGCGGCACACCGCGGAACAGCCCGTCGGGGTCCATCGCGAGCAGCGCGCCGACCACTGCCGCGAAGCTGACTGCGTTGGTCATGAAGACCCACCCGGTGCCGACGACGCCGATCAACACCCCGGCGATCGCCGGCCCGACGATGCGCGCCAGGTTGAACGTCAGCGAGTTCAACGCGACCGCGTTCGCCACCTGCTCGGAGCCGACGAGCTCGGCGACGAACGACTGGCGCATCGGCAGGTCGATCGCGAAGAGGCAGCCGAGCAGCAAGCAGAACAGGTAGACCTGCCACAGGGCGGCTACTCCTGCGACCACCGCGAGGCCGAGCAGCAGCGCGCAGACCCCCATCCCGACCTGCAGCCCGATCAGCACCCGGCGCTTGTCGACGCGGTCGGCGAGCACCCCGCCCCACAGCGAGAGCAGCAGGGCGGGCAGGAACTGCAACGCGGTCGCGATGCCCAGCGCAGTGGCACTGCCCCCGGACAGGTCCAGGACCAGCCAGTCCTGGGCGATGCGCTGCATCCAGGTCCCGATCGACGAGACGACCTGTCCGCCGGCGTAGAGCCGGTAGTTCGGCACCCGCAGTGAGGAGAAGACGCCCCCTGCCCGCGGCGTCCGGGTGGGGGTGTCAAGAAGGGCGATCACGATATAGTTAGCATACTGCAACTAGATCGTCGGAGTTCGTCATGTGAGCAGTATCCCGATCGGTCCCCTCGCGACGGCGCCGGCGAACCCACGCGCTCGATCCCGCGGACACCGTAGGCTTTCCGGCGTGCTCGACCCGCCACCGCTGCCCCGCAAGCTCGACGACGCGAGCGTCTTCGCGGCCGTCGGCACGCTCGGCTGGTTGGCGGGTGCACTGGCGCTGCTCACCGCGCATCTGGTCGTCGGACGCCCGCTGGACATCTGGTTCAGCACCTGCCTCGCCGGGGTCGTGGTGGGCGGCTTCGGCTACGGGATCTTCCGCTGGCAGCGCGCCGCCGCCCGGCGCGGCTCCCGCACGGCACAGCAGGGTGTGCGCTGAAGGACCACCGGCACCGCCGTGAACGTGCACCCATGGCGGTGCGGACAACCATGAGTGCACGCTCAGCACCGGCTGGCGGGGTCAGAGGTGGCAGTGGGTGAGGACCGGCTCGGGGTGCAGGGTCACGCCGAACCGCGCAGCCACCCCGTCGCGGACCTCGCGGGCCAGCTCGAGCAGGTCCGCCGTACTGCCGTCGCCGCGGTTGGTCAGGGCCAGCACGTGCTTGCCCGACAGCGCCACCCGCCCGCCGGGGCCGGGGTGGCCGCGGCCGAACCCGGCGTGCTCGATGAGCCAGGCCGCGGACAGCTTCACCAGGCCCGATCCCGCGGGCCGGTGCGGCAGCCCCACTGCGACGGGGGCGTCGGCGAGCGGCAGGATCGGGTTGGTGAAGAAGGAGCCGGCGCTCCAGGTGTCGTGGTCGGCCGCGTCGAGGACCATCCCCTTGCCGCGGCGCAGCCCGAGCACGGCGTCCCGGGCCGTGGCGGCCGGGGCCACCGCGCCGAGCTCGACGCCCAGGGTGCGGGCGAGCTCGGGATAGCGGATCGGCGCGCTGTCCCCGGTACCCGGCAGCACGAACCGGACCCGCAGCACGATCGCGTCGTCGCGGCCCTTGAGCGTGCTCGTGCGGTAGCGCAGGCCCAGCGCACCGGCCGGCACGTGCTCGCGGACGACGCCGGCCCCGCGATCGTAGAGGTCGACGTCGAGAAGCAGGTCCGCGATCTCCACCCCGTAGGCTCCGACGTTCTGCACGGGCGTGGCACCGGTGCGGCCCGGGATGCCCGACAGGCACTCCAGGCCGCCGAGCCCGTCGGCCACGGTGGCCGCGACGACGTCGTCCCAGTCCTCGCCCGCCTCCACGGTGAGCAGCACCGAGCCGTCGCCGCGGCGTTCGGTGCGCCGTCCCGCACTCGTGATGCGGATGACCGTGCCGGGCACCCCGACGTCGGCGAGCACCAGGTTGGACCCGCCGCCGAGCACCAGCACCGGCTCGGCCGCGGCGTCGGCCGCCCGGACCGCGTCCACCACGGCGTGGGCCGTAGCTGCCTCCACCAGCCGCCCCGCGGGGCCGCCGAGCCGCAGCGTCGTGTGCTGGGCGAGCGGGGCGGTCTCGATCGGGCGAAGGGCGCGCACGACCGGCAACGGTAGCCTCCGCGCATGGCGCGCCCGATCGACTACCGCTCCACCTCGCAGCACCCGGCCGACACGGTGTACGCGACAATGGTGGACCCCGAGTTCCTGCGAGCCCGGTTGGCGCAGCTCGGTGGTCCCGGCGCGGCGCTGCTGGAGCACACGGCCGACCCGCACGCCACCCGCTACCAGCTGCGACACGGCCTCGACGAGTCCCAGCTCCCGCCACTGGTGCGCTCGTTCCTGGCCGGGGACGTCGTCATCGACCGCACCGAGAGCTGGAAGCGGGTGGCCGACGGCCACTACGACGGCGAGGTGACCGTGGGAATCCCGGGCACCCCGGCCTCGGCGGCGGGTTGGATGCGGCTGACCGACCAGGACTCCGGCGGAAGCGAGTTCCACGTGCACGTCGACGTGACGGTCAAGGTGCCGTTGATCGGCGCCGGGATCGAGGCGTTGGTGGGCGATCAGCTGGTCGAGCTGCTGGCGATGGAGACCGCCTTCACCCAGGAGTACCTCGGCCGTCGGTGATCGGCGTGCGTCTCCGACGTGCAACCATGCGCGGGTGCCACCCGAAGCCGATCGACGTTACGTCCTCACCCTGAGCTGTCCGGACCGGACCGGCATCGTGGCCCGGATCGCCGGGTTCCTCGCCGAGGCGGGAGCCTGGATCGTCGAGGCCGCCTACCATGCCGACGCGGCCACCAACTGGTTCTTCACCCGTCAGGTCGTGCGCGCCGACTCCGTCCCGTTCGACGCCGACGAGCTGCGCACCCTGTTCGCCGGCGTCGCGGCGAAGTTCGGCGTCGAGGCGACGTGGAAGGTCACCGACACCGGTGAGCCGCGCAGGGCCGTGCTGCTGGTGACCACCGAGCCGCACTGCCTGCACGATCTGCTGGGCCGGGTCTCCGCCGGTGAGCTGCCGGTCCGGCTGGAGGCGGTGATCGGCAACCACGAACGGCTGGCCGACATCGTGGCGGCGCACGGCGTCGACTTCCGCCACGTGCCGTTCCCCGGCCGCGACACACCCGATCCGAGGGCCGGAAGGGCGGCGGCGTTCGAGGAGCTTCGCAAGCTCGTCGACGCCTGCGAGCCCGACGCGATCGTGCTCGCCCGGTTCATGCAGATCCTGCCGCCCGAGCTGTGCACCGCGTGGGCCGGTCGCGCGATCAACATCCACCACAGCTTCCTGCCCTCGTTCGCCGGTGCCCGGCCCTACCATCAGGCGCACGCGCGCGGGGTCAAGTTGATCGGCGCGACCTGTCACTACGTCACCGCCGACCTCGACGCCGGGCCGATCATCGAGCAGGACGTGATCCGGGTGGACCACGGCGACACCGTCGCCGACATGGTCCGCCGCGGCCGCGACATCGAACGCCTAGTCCTCGCCCGCGGGCTGCGCTGGCACCTGGAGGACCGGGTGCTGGTGCGCGGCAACAAGACAGTCGTGTTCCGCTGACGATTGCGCAGCTCTCAGCGGCCGCGGCCCGAGCGCCGGGAACCGTCGCGGCCCGAGGGACGTATGGCTCTGCGTACCAGGACGCTCGTCGACGCACCGGACATGTGCCCGGACCCTCTTATGCGGCCACCGTCACGTCGGCAGCCACCGGCTCCAGCGCGATCTCCAGCACCTCGGCCACGTCGGCGACCGGATGCACCCGCAGCTCACCGCGGACTGCCTCCGGCAGGTCGTCGAGGTCGGGCTCGTTGCGCTTCGGAATGATGACGTCGGTCAGTCCGGCCCGGTGCGCGGCCAGCAGCTTCTGCTTGACTCCGCCGATCGGGAGGACCTTGCCCTGCAGGGTGACCTCGCCGGTCATCCCGACCGAGCTGCGCACCGGCCGCCCGGAGGCGAGCGACGCGAGCGCGGTCGTCATTGTGACACCGGCGCTCGGACCGTCCTTGGGCACCGCGCCCGCGGGGACGTGCACGTGCAGTTTCTTCGAAGCCAGGTCGCCGGCCAGGTCCTTCGACCGCAGGTAGGACAGCGCGATCGAGACCGACTCCTTCATCACGTCGCCGAGCTGCCCCGTAAGAATCAGCCCCGGCTCGCCGTCGAAGGCCGTTGCCTCGATGAACAGCACGTCACCACCCGCGCCGGTCACCGCCAGCCCGGTCGCGACGCCGGGCACCGAAGTGCGCTCGGCCGACTCCGGGGTGAACCGCGGCCGGCCGAGGTAGCCGACCAGCGCGGCGGCGTCGATGAGCACGGGGCTCTCGACGGTCTCGCTGTCGAGCTGCACCGCGACCTTGCGCAACACCTTCGCCAGGCCCCGCTCCAGCTGCCGCACCCCCGCCTCGCGGGTGTACTCGGCGGCGATCATGCCGAGCGCGACCTCGGAGAACTCGACGTCGGACGGCTCGAGGCCGGCCTTCTCGACCTGCCGGGGCAGCAGGTGGTCGCGCGCGATGGCGACCTTCTCCGCCTCGGTGTAGCCGTCGAGGCTCACCATCTCCATCCGGTCGGCCAGCGGGCCGGGGATGTTCTCACCCACGTTGGCCGTGGCCAGGAACAGCACGTCGGACAGGTCGAGGTCGACCTCGAGGTAGTGGTCGCGGAACGTGTGGTTCTGCGCCGGGTCGAGCACCTCCAGCAGCGCCGACGCCGGGCCGCCGCGGAAGTCGTTGCCGAGCTTGTCGATCTCGTCGAGCAGCACGACCGGGTTCATCGAGCCCGCCTCGCGGATGGCCCGGACGATCCGCCCCGGCAGCGCGCCGACGTAGGTGCGCCGGTGCCCGCGGATCTCGGCCTCGTCCCGCACCCCGCCCAGGCTGACCCGCACGAACTTGCGGCCCAGTGCCCGCGCGACCGACTCCCCCAGCGATGTCTTGCCCACACCGGGCGGCCCGACCAGCGAGAGCACGGCGCCCGAGCCGCGGCCGCCGACGCTGGCCAGGCCACGGCGGTTGCGCCGGGCCCGGACGGCGAGGAACTCGATCAGCCGTTCCTTGACGTCGTCGAGGCCGGCGTGGTCGGCGTCGAGGATCGACCGGGCGGCCACCAGGTCGTCGGTGTCCTCGGTCCGCTCCGACCACGGGATGTCGAGGACCGTGTCGAGCCAGGTCCGGATCCAACCGGACTCCGGGTTCTGGTCCGAGGCCCGCTCCAGCTTGCCGACCTCGGTCAGCGCGGCCTTGCGGACGGGCTCGGGGAGATCGGCGGTCTCCACGCGGGTGCGGTACGAGTCGGCGCCTTCGGGTTCTTCATCCCCCAGCTCCTTGCGGATCGCGGCGAGCTGCTGGCGCAGCAGGAACTCGCGCTGGGTCTTCTCCATCCCCTCGCGGACGTCCTTGCCGATCTTCTCGCTCACCTCCTGCTCGGCCAGGTGATCCTTCGTCCACCCGATGAGCAGCTCGAGCCGCCGCGTCACGTCGGTCTCGGCGAGCAGCTGCGAGCGCTGCTCCAGGTCCAGATAGGAGGCCCAGCCCGCGGTGTCGGCGAGCTGGCCGGGGTCGGTGATCTGCTGCACCGAGTCGATGACCTGCCACGCGTTGCGCTGCTGCAGGATCGACACCACCAGCGCCTTGTACTCCTTGGCGAGCTCCTGGGTGTGGCCGGTCGGGTCGGCTTCGTCCTCAACGGCCTGGGCCTCGACCCACAGCGCCGCACCCGGCCCCGTCACACCGGAGCCGATCCGCGCGCGGTACTCGCCGCGCAGCACGGCCGCCTTGTCCCCGTTGGGCAGCCGGCCGATCTGTTCGAGCACCGCCACCGTGCCGATCGCGGCGTACTTGCCGTCCAGGCGGGGGACGACGAGGACCCGCCGCTCGACGCGCGGAGCACCGGCGGAACGCTCATCGTGGCCACTGTTCGCCGCATC
Source organism: Mycobacteriales bacterium (assembly GCA_038254065.1). GTDB lineage: Bacteria > Actinomycetota > Actinomycetes > Mycobacteriales > Pseudonocardiaceae > Pseudonocardia. The sequence goes on from JBBSGM010000002.1 coordinate 60,833, forward strand.
GACCGCCGCCTGGGTCGCCGGCTCGTCGAGCCGGACGGGAACCACCATGCCGGGCAGCACCACCGAGTCGGGCAGCGGAAGCACCGGCAGCTTCAGCATCTCTGTCATGTCCGGTGCAACACTTACACCGTTACACGCATTCCAGCACTCAGGTGGAACGCCGCCGGTTCTGGTCACGGGGACGCTCCAGCTCGCTTGCCTGGGCCCGCGTAGCTGGGGAAACGAGCCAGGCCTTCCAGGATCTCGACCCCGGGCAGGGACGCCACCAGCGTCCCCGGCAGCGCGAGCTTCGAATGCCGCACCCCGCTGCCGACCACCACGGAGTTCGCGGCCACCACCGCCGGGTCGACGAACACCGGCCAGTCGGCGGGCAGTCCGATCGGCGTGATCCCGCCGTACTCCATGCCCGTCAGCACCACCGCCTCGTCCATCGGCGCGAACGACGCCTTGCGCGCGTTCAGCCGCCTGCGCACCAACCCGTTGACGTCGGCCCGGCTGGTGGCGAGCACCAGACAGGCCGCGAAGCGCACCTCGTCACCGCGACGTCCAGCCACCACGACGCAGTTCGCCGAGAAGCCGAGCGGAGACTCGTAGGCGGCGCAGAACGCCGCGGTGTCGGCCAGGTCCGGGTCGATCTCGGCGACCCCGACGCGGGCGGCGTCGGCAGCATCGAGCAGCGTGAGCACATGCCCGACGGGGGCGGCGAGCAGGTCGGGTCGGTCGAGGGCGGGGACGGCGTCGAGAGTGCCCAGCACCGGCCAGCTCACCAGCGCTGGTCCCCCCGCTGCACTCCGACCACGGCCGGTTTCACGTCGACGAGGTAGACGAGCACGGCGACGAGCCCGGCCAGCCAGAACAGGGCCAGCCCGCTGCGCAGACCCTGGAAGGCGTCGACGATCCCGAGCCAGCTGGGCTGCGACAGCACCCCGACCAGCGGGATCACGAGCAGGAACAGGGCGGCGGCTCCGGTGATCCCGAGCCAGGCGTTCTTGGTCAGCTTGCCCACCGCCGTGAACGCATCGGTTCGCTGCCGCAGGGCGTGGACGAACGCGTAACCCGACAACGGCGCCACCACCAGACCGATGGCACCCACCACCAGGGCGTCGAGATAGTAGAGGACGTCCACGGGAGCAAGCCTACGTCGCATCGCCGGTTGGTGGTGCGCCAGCCCCGCGCGCCCGGACGGCACCGCTGCGGGATCGACTATGCGTAGCCGCCGGCTACTGTCCGTCTCCTGCTTGCACAGGTCGGTCAGGGTTTCTCACGGGACGTCACCGGCTTGCGAGCCGCCGGTAGCGGGCCGTTGCCAGTGGCAGGAACACCGCAATGACGGCCAGCGAGGACAGCACCGCGTAGAGCACCGCATGCTGTGCGGGCCACGCGTGGGACTCGGGGAACCCCGGTAGCTGGGTCGGGTTGCCGAACAGCTCGCGCGACGCATGCGCCACGGCGCTGACCGGGTTCCACTCACCGAACGGCTGCAGCCAGCCCGGGAACCCCTGCACCGAGACGAACGCGCTGGACACGAACGCCACCGGGAACACCCAGACCAGCCCCGCGCTCTGCGCCACCTCGACGGTGCGTGCGGTCAACCCGACCAGCACCCCGACCCAGGACATCGCGAACGAGAACAACAGCAGCAGCGCGAAACCGGCCAGCGCGTCAAGGACACTGCCGCGGATCCGCCAACCCACCACCAGCCCGGTCACTGACGTGACGACCAGCGTGAGGACGCCCACCCCGAGGTCGGCCATGGTGCGGCCGAGCACGACCGCGACCCGCGACATCGGTAACGAACGAAACCGGTCGATGATGCCCTTCTGCAGATCGTTGGCCATCGCGATAGTCGTGAGGAAGACGTTGAACGTCACCGTCTGAGCGAAGATCCCCGCGATCAGGAACTCGCGGTAGGCCGCGCCACCGAGGCTGCCCGCGAACACCAGCGCGAACAGCAACACGAGAATGATCGGCTGGACTGTCATACCGATCAACGCCTCGGGCACCCGCCGCAGACCCAGCAGGTTGCGCCAGGTGATGACCCCACCGTCGCGGATCGCCTGGGTGAGCGTGCTCAGCGCACCCGCCCGCGGCGCTCGGTGGGCGCTGCGTCCAGGGCGCTGCGTCGACGGCCCCCGCACGGCTGCGCTCTCCCGGCGCAGCGTCGACGCACCGCCCTCCCGGCGCAGCAGTGGCCTCTCACGCACCCGCTCGATCATGCCGCTCCCGCCACCTTTTCGCCCCGTACCTCGGCGAGGTGCCCGGTCAGGGTGAGAAACACGTCGTCGAGGGTGGGCCTCTGCATGGCGACATCGAGCACCTCGACCCCGCCGGCGTCGAACCGGCGCAGCGCCTCGACCAGCGCCTTCGTCCCACCCATCACCGGGACGGACACCCGCCGGAGGTGCTCGTCGACCACCGGCTCACCGGTCCCGACGTCGGCGAGCACCTGGCGGGCGAAACCGATCCGGCCGGCGTCAGCCAGCACCACCTGCAGCCGCTCACCGCCGATCTGGGACTTGAGCTCGTCCGCGGTGCCACTCGCGATGGCCCGCCCCCGATCGATGACCACGATGCGGTCGGCAAGCTGGTCGGCCTCCTCCAGGTACTGCGTGGTGAGCAGCACGGTGGCGCCGTCCGCGACGAGCTCGGAGATCATCGCCCAGGTGTCGAGACGGCCGCGCGGGTCGAGCCCGGTGGTCGGTTCGTCGAGCATGACGACCGCCGGCGACGCGACGAGCGCCCCGGCGAGGTCGAGCCGCCGCTGCATCCCGCCCGAGTAGGTCTTCGACGGACGTTGAGCGTCCTCGGTGAGCCCGAAACGCTCGATCAGCTCGTGGGCCCGGGCCCGCGACGCGACGCGCGTCAACCCGTAGAGCCTGCCGACCAGGTAGAGGTTCTCCGCGCCGGTGAGGTTCCCGTCGACCGCGGCGTACTGCCCGGACAGCCCGATCGAGCGGCGCACCGCCTGTGGCGCTCGGGCGACGTCGTGCCCGGCCACCCAGGCCCGGCCGCCGTCGGGCCTGAGGAGCGTGGTGAGGACGCGGACCATCGTGGTCTTGCCGGCACCGTTGGGCCCCAGCAGCCCGAGCACGGAGCCGGTGGGGATCTGCAGGTTGACGCCGTCGAGAGCGCGGACCGACCCGAAGCTCTTCGTCAGTCCCTCGACCCGCACCGCGAGCTCACCCATGGAGCTGACCCTAGAGTGCCCCCGGTACGGCATCAGAACAGGAGTTGGGCGATCGCGTAGATGACCAGCCCGGCCAGCGCGCCGACCACGGTGCCGTTGATCCTGATCCACTGCAGGTCGGGCCCGACCTGCAGCTCGATCTTCTTCGACGTCTCCGCGGCATCCCAGCGGGCCACCGTCTCGGTGATCACTGTGGTGATCTCCCCGCGGTAGTGCCGCACGACGTAGCCGGCCACGTCGGCGAGCCAGCCGTCAATCTTGGCCCGCAGCTCCGGGTCGTCGCCCAGCCGGGCGCCCAGCGCGACCAGACCGTCCCGAACCCGCACCCGCAGGGCACTGGACGGGTCGGCCGCGGCGTCCAGGATGATCCGCTTGACCGTGCCCCAGGCCTGCCCGATGAAGCGCTGCACCTCGGGGTGGTCGATGACCTGCTGCTTGATCTGCTCGGCCCGCTCGATGGTTGCCGGATCGCGCTGCAGGTCGCCGGCGAACTCGACGAGGTACGCGTCGACAGCTTTGCGCATGGGGTGCTCGGGATCGGTCTTGATCGCCCACGCGAAGTTCTGCACCTCGGCGAAGACCCGGTCTGCGACGATCCCGTCGAGGAACCGCGGCGTCCAGTTCGGGGCCCGATCCTGCACGACCCGCTGGACCATCTCCTGGTTGGCCGTGATCCAGTCGTAGGCGCGGTCACAGGCGAGGTCGACGAGCCGGTGGTGCGCGCCGTCGGCCAGTACGCCTTCGAGCACGGTCCCCAGTGGCGGCCCGACCGGCCGCTCCAGCAGTTTGCGCACCAGGACCTGCTCGATGACCTCCTGCACGTCCTCGTCGCGCAGCACGGTCACGACGCCGCGGGCCGCGGTGGCAAGCTCGGCGGTGACCCGGTCCGCGTTCTCCGGCCGGCCGATCCAGGAGCCGACCCGGGAGCTCACCCCGACCCGGTCCAGCTTGTCCCGCACGACGGCCTCGGCCAGGAAGTTCTCCCCGACGAAGTCGCCGAGGCTGTCGCCGATCATGTCCTTCTTCGTCGGGATGATCGCCGTATGCGGGATCGGCAGCCCCAACGGCCGCCGGAACAGTGCGGTGACGGCGAACCAGTCGGCGAGCGCACCGACCATGCCGGCTTCCCCCGCGGCCTGCAGGTAACCCGCCCAACCCAGCCCGAGCGTCACCGCGAGGTAGCTCCCGACCAGGAAGACCACCGTCGCGCCGCCGAGGAACCCGGTGGCGACCAGCTTCATCTTCCGCAGGTCGCGGCGCTTGCCCTGCTCGTCGAGCGGGTCGAACGAGCCCAGCGGCAGCGCCCTCGCGGGCCGGGGAGACGGCGACGACGCCAGCGCGGCGAGTCGTGGAGCCGGCACCTGATCCTGCGACTCGGAAGTCTGCACGAACCCATAGTGCCCGCTGGCGCCGCCCCGCTGTTCGGACGGGGTCGACCGGATCTGCACGATGGAACTGGCCGGGGCCGACGGTTCTCCGTCGACCCCGACCACGTCGGGATGCGGCAGCGCGGCGAGGGAGAAGTGCCCCCTCGGGCGCCGCACCGGTTACGCCAGAGCCCTTCCCGGCGCGGCGCGACGATCCGCGACAGCGGGAAGGCAGTCCGGGCGTCGGATCGCCACTACGGTCTGATCCCTCGTGACTGCTCGATGTGTACTGCAACACCAAGGATGGGGGCTCGGGGGCGCGCCCGGTAGCCCTCAGCGGTGACCGCACGTGACGGCGAGACGAGCGGAGCGCGAACTCGGCGAGCCTGAGCCCTCCACCGGTGGACCCAGGTGACCGGTCTCCGACGGTGGGTCGGCGGCTACTCCATCCAGTACCGACCGTCCCTCGCCGACCCGGGTCCGGCGGGTTGTCACCAGCCGCCACACCTGTTCTCAGGGCCCGGACATGCCGATGCCGGCGATCCCAGAGGGATCGCCGGCATCGGTCCGGTCCGAGGGGCCGGTGTGCTGAGGACGGTCTCAGATGGGGCGGACCGTGTCGGCCTGGGGACCCTTGGCGCCCTGGCTCGACTCGAACGAGACGCGCTGGTTCTCCTCCAGGCTCCGGAACCCGTCGGCCTGGATGGCCGAGTAGTGCACGAAGACGTCCGGACCGTTGTCGTCCGTGGCGATGAAGCCGAAGCCCTTCTCGGCGTTGAACCACTTGACAGTGCCCTGCGGCATAGCTTTTTCTCCCACACGTGAAGCGGATCCGGCAGGCACTGTGCCGACCGGAGGCTGCGCAGACCGCGAATGTAGGAGGAGGACCCTCGAACGCCCGACGTCCACTGTCACTCTCCACGGACGCTTCACAACGATCGAGGAAGACACGACTGCAACCAGCAACCAACCTACCACGTGCCGCGTCGTGAGCAGCGTCGACCCCGACCACGGTCGGGGTGGCCACCGCTCGCCCCGCGCCGCTGTAGCGAGTTTCGGCGGGTCACGACGCGATCGGGGAAAACTTACACCCATAAGTGCGAAGTGCCACTGCACGGCTTGTAGCCGGCGATTCACACCTGACGCTTTTGGATAACAGGCGTCCTGGACAACTCTGACGAGTGACCCCGTTCAGGTTCAACAGCGCCGGGGATGGGGCCTTCCGTGACGATCAGACAGAGATATCCCTGCAGTTTCGGAAAGGGGTACTGGCGTTCGACCAAAGTACCGCGCATGATTCACCGGGTAAACGTCGAGCACCGGCACAGGAGGATTTGGTGCGCACCAGGAAAGTGGCCTACGCGCTCGTGGCATTGGCGGCGGGCAGTGCTGTGGCCGTGCTCGGTACCCACGTCACGACGGCAGTTCCCGCGGCAAAGAGCACCCATACCGTCGCCGCACCGGCGGCGGTACCGGTCGCTGCGCCGGCCCCGGTCGACGACCTGTCAGTGACCAAGTCTACTGGCGGGGCGACCGCCGCTGCCGGGGCGACCGCCGCTGCCGGGGCGACCGCCGCCGCCGGGGGGACCGGGGGGACCGCCGCTGCCGGGGGGACCGGTGCCGGGGGGACCGGTGCCCCCTCGGCCGACAAGGGCCGGCCGCCGGTCCCGGCCTCCGAGTCACCTGCCTCCGCGCCTGCGATGGCAGAACCCGCGCCGTCGACATCGCCGCACCCGCCGGCCGCCTCCGCGGAGGTGCCGGTGCTGTGCGCACCGGTCACGCTGCCGCCGGTACCGGTCCCGGCGCCCCTGGTACCCGTCGTCGTGCCGCAGGTGCCGATCGAGGTGCCCGCCCTGTGCGACCTGTCCGCGACTGCCGACCCGGCGTCCCCGCTCGTGATCGTCGTCCCGCCGGCTTCGAATGCTGTTGCCGCGCCGGGCACCGCCGGCTCCGGCTCAGCGGGCTCCGGCACAGCGGGTACGTCCAATACGACGAGCACGTCGGGAACGGCGGGTGCGCCCGGCACATCGACCACGTACGTCAGCCCCGGCACACCGGGCACACCCGGGACGCCCGGCAGCCCGGGCACGACGTCCACGACCGCCGGGAACTGACGGGCCTGCATTCTTCGCAATCGAACCGCAACAGGTTCGAGACCGAAAACGCGACCAAACCCATCGTCCAGTGATCGTTCCGAAATGCACCTCACTGTTCCCGAACAACGTTTGCGGGAGCCTCACGGTGATCATCACCGTGAGGCTCCCGGGAGTTGCAGGGCCGGCGAGTCGGCGGGACCGATGTCGTCGCCAGTCACCTTGCCGTGACCTCAATAACGTTTGTTGCGACTCATGACGACGGTCGTCCGCCCTGGCGCGGCTGACAGGGTGGCCAGGGGCGGGGTCGAACCGCCGACCTTCCGCTTTTCAGGCGGACGCTCGTACCGACTGAGCTACCTGGCCGGGCGGCCCGGCGGTGACCGGAACCCGGGAGTGGAGCGACCCAGACGGGACTCGAACCCGCGACCTTCGCCGTGACAGGGCGACGCGCTAACCAACTGCGCCACTGGGCCTTGCAGCATCTTTCCGAGGTACTGCGTCCTACCGTACCCCCAGAGTCCTACCGTACCCCCAACGGGATTCGAACCCGCGCTGCCGCCTTGAAAGGGCGGAGTCCTAGGCCGCTAGACGATGGGGGCTTGGGACACCGCTCGCGGTGGCCCTTGCCCTCCAACGGCTGTCCGTTGGGAGCGGGGCCAAGCATAGGACAGCTCCCGAGGTCACCCCACACCGGGAGGGTCTGTGAACTGAACCCGAGGTCAGCGGCTCACCGGCGGGGGCTGGTCCGGATGCGACGAGATCAGTCCCAGCATGTCGAGCAACTGCCGCAGGTCCTCGGAGCCCGCGGAGTTGTCGGCGACCACCAGCCGCGCTCGATGCACCTGGACGTCGGAGACCCGGTAGGCGTCGGCGGCCGATCGAGGCGTCGGAATCGTGCCACTCGGCACCGCGCGGTCCCCCCCGACATCCCGCCGTGCGCTGCCGATTCCGCTCATCGACGCCTCCCCGTGGTCGTCTTCCTGCTGCGGCGGAACAGAGGTGGCAGGCAGGCCGGCGACGAACGCTCGCACGCCAACCGGACTCCGGCACCCGGCTCGGGACTACCCGCCACGCCTCGAACCCACCCGCAGCGACCCCGTAACCGTGACCGGCACGTTACCTATCGCCGGCACCGGGCGCACGCCCCTTCCCGGGTGAGTCGCGAGCCCGGCCGTGACGTTCCGAACATGGTCGGCGGTGGGATGGCGGGATGCGGCAGCCGGACCAGAGCGTGGTCGTACCCGGGACAGGTAAGATGACCTGCAGTCGTCGCCCGGAGGCCACCATGCCCGCGTACACCGAAAACCGTGACGGGCACCTGCGACGGCTCCGCCGCATCGAAGGACAGGTCCGCGGCCTGCAGCGCATGGTGTCCGAGGACGTCTACTGCATCGACGTGCTCACCCAGGTCTCGGCCGCCACCCGGGCCCTGCAGTCCTTCGCCCTCGAGCTCCTCTCCGAACACATGTCCGGCTGTGTCGTCGACGCCGCGCGCACCGGGCAGGAGGAAGGCGAGGCCAAGGTGCGGGAGGCCGCGGAGGCGATAGCCCGCCTCGTCCGGTCCTGAGCCGTCCGAGGACCGGCACCCCGCAGCGGCCACCGTCGTCGCCACCCGAACCCCTGGAGGCTCCCCCCATGTCCCCGATGGACGTCGCGGGACGGTTTCGCAGCAGCGTCACCGTCGTCGGTATGACCTGCGAGCATTGCCCGAGGTCGGTCACGGAGGAGCTCAGCGCGATCCGCGGCGTGCGCAGCGTCGACGTCGATCTGGGTCCGGCACCGTGACGGTGTTCAGCGACCGCGAGCTCGACCGCGACGAGATCGACGCCGCGGTGACCGAGGCGGGTTTCGCCCTCGCGGACCGAGTGTCCCGCGACGCGCGGGTGCTGGCGTGCCGAGCAGTCCGGCTCAGGATCTGCACCCGACCACCGTGACCGCCTACTGTCGTGCGGCAACGACGCGGCATCCCAGCACGAGGAGATCCGAGTGGGCAGGTACCAGGAGATCTTCGACGCGAGTGTGGCGGACCCGGAGACGTTCTGGCTCGGTGCCGCCGAAGGCATCGACTGGCACGTCGCCCCCACCCGTGCCCTGGACGACTCGAACCCACCTTTCTCCCGCTGGTTCCCCGACGGCGAGCTCAACGTCGCGCACAACGCCCTGGACCGCCACGTCGAGGCCGGCCGGGGCGAGCAGGCCGCCCTGATCTACGACTCGCCCGTCACCGGGACGCAGCGCACCTACACGTATGCCCAGCTGCGTGCCGAGGTCGCCCGGTTCGCGGGCGTGCTGACCGGGCTCGGGGTCGGCAAGGGCGACCGGGTGGTGATCTACCTGCCGATGGTGCCCGAGGCCGCGATCGCGATGCTCGCCGCGGCCCGGATCGGCGCGATCCACTCGGTCGTCTTCGGCGGCTTCGCCCCGAAGGAGCTCGCCGTCCGGATCGACGACGCGACCCCGTCGGTGATCGTCTCGGCGTCCTGCGGCGTCGAGAGCAAGCGGGTGATCGAGTACAAGCCGCTGCTCGACAAGGCCATCGAGCTCGCCTCGCACAAACCGTCCGCGCAGGTCATCCTGCAGCGTCCGCAGGTGCAGGCCGCAATGGGCCCCGGCGACGTCGACTGGGCGCAGGCCATGGCCGGCGCAACCCCGGCCGACTGCGTGCCGGTCAAGGCGACGGACCCGCTCTACATCCTCTACACCTCGGGGACAACCGGGCGGCCCAAGGGCGTCGTGCGCGACAGCGGCGGCTATGCGGTCGCGCTGAGCTGGACGATGCCCAACGTCTACGACGTCGGGGCCGGCGAGGTGATCTTCACCGCGTCCGACGTCGGCTGGGTGGTCGGGCATTCCTACATCGTCTACGCGCCGTTGCTGGCCGGCGCCACGACCGTGCTCTACGAGGGCAAGCCGGTGGGTACCCCCGACGCCGGACAGTTCTGGCGGGTGATCGCCGAGCACGGGGTCAAGTCGATGTTCACCGCGCCGACCGCGTTACGGGCGATCAAGAAGGAGGACCCGAAGGGGTCACTGCTCGTCGACTACGACCTGTCGAGGCTCGAGTACCTGTTCCTGGCCGGGGAGCGGCTCGACCCCGAGACCTACCGGTGGGCCGGCGACCTGCTCGCCATCCCGGTGATCGACCACTGGTGGCAGACCGAGACCGGATGGCCGATCGTCGCGGACCCGGCGGGCATCGAGCTGCTGGAGATCAAGCCCGGATCGCCCACCAAGCCGCTGCCCGGATGGGACGTCAAGGTGCTCGGCGCGGACGGCAAGCCGGTCGAGGCCGGGACCGATGGGGCAATCGTCGTCACGCTGCCGATGCCACCGGGTTCGCTGCCGACGCTGTGGAACGACGACGAGCGGTTCGTGGCGTCCTATCTGTCGACGTTCGAGGGCTACTACCTCACCGGCGACGGCGGGCACCTCGACGACGACGGCTACCTGTTCGTGATGGGGCGCACCGACGACGTCATCAACGTCGCCGGGCACCGGCTCTCCACCGGCGGCATGGAGGAGGTCCTGGCCGCCCACCCCGACGTCGCCGAATGCGCCGTGATCGGCGTCGCCGACCAGCTGAAGGGGCAGGTCCCGCGCGGGTTCGTCGTGCTCAAGGCCGGGGTGGCGCCCGACGCGGAGCAGCTGCGGGTCGAGCTGGTGCAGCTCGTCCGCGACCAGATCGGCGCGGTGGCCTCGCTGCGGGACATCGCGGTGGTCGCAGCGCTGCCCAAAACCCGGTCGGGCAAGATCCTGCGCAAGACGATGCGCGGCATCGCCGACGGCCGCGAGGAACCGGTGCCCTCCACGATCGACGACGCCTCGGTGCTGGACGCCCTGCGCCCCGTCCTACGACCCTCCTGACCGCCCGGTTCGCTCCCCCACCCCTCCCGCGGACCGTACGGCACCAGCGTTGTGCCGTCGATCGAGTGCGCTCGATGGCGCAGGGTGGCCTGAGTCGTCCGCAGCGTGGCGCACCCGGCACCATGACCTCCATGAAGGTCGTCGTAGATTTCGATCGGGTGCGGCTCTTCTGGAGTGAGCCCTCATGCGGCCTGCGGGATGATGTCGTTGGCGTAGCGGGTCTCATGGACTCGGTGTCGTTCTTGGTTGAGGTGGTAGGCCCAGTAGGCGTTGAGGTCGCCGTTGCTGCGGACG
>JBBSGM010000003.1:0-71204 GCA_038254065.1 Mycobacteriales bacterium
GCCACTAACCGCTTATGGCCACCCTCACCATCACGAGCCACCACAACCACCTCAGCGACACCAGAATGGCGCCCCAACGCGGCCTCGACCTCACCCAACTCGATCCGGAACCCCCGGATCTTCACCTGCTCATCAGCCCGACCCAGATACACCAACTCACCGTCGGCGCTCCACCGCACCACATCCCCGGTCCGATACATCCGCGCACCCGGCCCACCGAACGGGTTCGCCACAAACCGGGCCGCGGTCAACCCCGCCCGACCCAGATAACCCCGAGCCAAACCCGCCCCGGCCAGGAACAACTCACCCGCCACCCCCACCGGCACCGGGCGCAACCAGCCATCCAACACATAAGTCTGGGTGTTGAGGATCGGACGACCAATCGGCGGAGCCTGCTCACCCACCAGGTCCTGCTCGCAATACCAGGCGGTGGCATACACCGTGGCCTCGGTCGGACCATAGATGTTGGCGATCCGCCGACACAAGGTCCCCGCCTGGATCTGGCGCACCGCACCCGCCGAGAGCGCCTCCCCCGCCAACACCACCGTGTCCGCGCGCACCCCCACCCCGCCATGGGTCAACACCTGCGCGAACGCCGAGGGCACCGCACTAATCACACTGGCCGCCCAACCACCCACCCGTGGCTCACCCAACGCCAACACATCCGCGACCAACTCCACGCTGCCGCCCACCACCAACGGGCAGAACAACTCGAAGACCGACACATCGAAGCTCAGCGACGTCGACGCCACCACCCGCGACAGACCCGACACCCCGAACTCCGAGCCCGCCCACACCGCCAGATCCACCACACTCTGGTGGGCCACCACCACACCCTTGGGCACCCCCGTCGACCCCGAGGTGTAGATCACATACGCCGGATGGGCGCCCGACAACGGCCGCACCCGCTCGACATCGACCACATCACCACCCGAACAGCCGCCGATGTCGGCCACCGTCGCGGCCTCATCGACAACCAGCCGCGCCACCCCCGCCACCACCGGCACCCGATCGGCCAACGCAGCAGTGGTCACCACCACCACCGGGGCGGCATCGGCCAACATGAACTCGATCCGCTCACCCGGATAACCCGGATCCACCGACAGATACCCGCCGCCGGCCTTCCAGATCGCCACCAACGCCACCACCAGGTCCACCGACCGCGGCAACGCCACCCCCACCAACCGCTCCGGACCCACCCCGACATCAATCAACGCCCGCGCCAGCCGATTCGCCCGCTCATTCAACTGCGCATACGACAGCTCCACACCCGCACACACCACCGCCACCGCATCCGGGCACGACACCACCTGCGCCTCGAACAACTCCGACCACACCACCGCAGGCACCGGCCGAACAGTGTCATTCCACTCCACAAGAACCCGATGCCGCTCCGCCTCGGTCAACACCGGCAACACCGCCACCGGTGCATCCGGATCTGCCGCAATACCATCCAACAACACCAGCAGATGCCCCACCATCCGCTCCACAGTCACCGCATCAAACAAATCGGTGTTGTAGGTGAACGACCCGGCCAGCTGCCCGGCAACCACCTGAAAATCTATGGTAATGTCGAAGTTGGCGGCATGCGCCGGAAGGTCGACATTCTCGACGCGCAGTTCACCGATCGGCGGCGTCCGCTGCTCGTCGTGCAGCAGCACCATGACATCGAACAATGGGTTGCGACTGACATTCCGCTCGACGTGGAGAGCGTCCACCAGTCGCTCGAGGGGCACCTCCTGATGGGCGAAGGCGTCCAACACGGTCTGGCGGACAGTGCCGAGGAACTCGGTGAAACGCTGCCCCCGGTCGACCGACGCGCGCAGCACCAGGGTGTTGACGAAGAGCCCCACCAGGTGCTCCAGCTCCGGGCGGCTGCGGCCGGAGACCACCGTGCCCACCGCGATGTCGTCCTGACCGGACCACCGGGCGAACAACACCTGGCAGGCAGCCAGCAGCGCGGTGAACAACGTCGTGTCCTGGGCGCGGGCGAGCTGGCCGAGCCTGGCCGCAGTCTCGACGGGAACCACGAACTCGTGGACATCCCCGGCGAAGGTCTGTACCACCGGCCGGGGGCGGTCGGTGGGCAGCTCGAGGGGAGAGATGCCGGCCAGCTGTCGCGTCCAGTAGTCGAGGTCGCCGCTCAGCGCCGGTCCGGACAAGCGGTTGCGCTGCCAGATCGCGAAGTCGGGGTACTGCACCGCCAAGGCGGGCAGATCCGCATCCCGCCCCTCGACGGCCGCGACGTACAGCGCGCCCAGCTCCTCGACCAGCACCCCCATCGACCAGCCGTCGGTGACGATGTGGTGCGCGGTGAGCAGCAGCACATGCTCGTCCTCGGCGAGGCGGACCAGCAGCGCCCGCAGCAGCGGCCCCCGCCGCAGGTCGAACGGACGGTTGTACTCCTCCGAGAGCACCGCGCCCAGCTTCTCCGCCGCCTCGCCGGCGCGACCGGCCAGCTCGACCATGGGAACCGGCACGTCGACCACCGGGTGCACAACCTGCGTAGCCCTGCCGTCGACCTTGTCGAAGGTGGTCCGCAACGACTCGTGCCGAGCCACCAGCTCCCGCACCGCCGTGGTCAGTGCCGGCATCTGCAGCGGGCCGAGCAGGCGCAGCGCCAGTGCGCTGTTGTACTGCGAACCGCCCGGCTGGAACTCGTGCAGGAACCACAGTCGTTGCTGGGCGAAGGACAGCGGTAGCGGCTCGACCCGGTCGGCCGGGAGAATCGCGCCGGTCCGTTCGGCCTGGCCGGCCAGCCGACGACGCAGAACCTCCTGCAAGTGGGCGGGCAGAGCAGAGATCCGGTTCTCTTTCGATGACGGCATGGTTCTTTCTCCCTACGATCGGTCGTCGTTGCCGTCACCAGAGGCAACACGTTCGAGCTCGCCGAGGATCGCGTCCTCGACCACCTCCGACAGCGCGAGGACGGTGCGAGCGGCCAGAATGTCTCGCGGCGTCAGGGTGACGTCGAATGCCGCGTTGATCCGGGTCGTGATGAGCAGGCTGCGGATGGAGTCCCCGCCGAGCTCGAAGAAGTTGTCCTCGACGCCCACCCTGTCCACAGCGAGCACGTCGGCCCAGATCCCGGCCACGGCTCGTTCGGTGTCGGTGCTCGGCGGTACGTGCTCGGTGCGCGGGGCCGCGGCCCCGTTCGGGGCGGGCAACGCTGTGCGGTCCAGTTTCCCGGTGGGACCCAGTGGCAATGCGTCGAGAACCACGAACACCGCGGGCACCATGTAGTCCGGCAACGTGCGGCTCACGAACTGCTGCAGCGCCGTGGTGTCCGGTTCCAGGGCACCCGCCCGGAACACCACATACGCCACTAGTTGCCTGAACCCGGGATCGTCCCCGGCCACCGGGGCTTCTCGCGCCAGCACCGCAACCTGGGCAACATCCGGATGGGCCGCCACCACCGCCTCGATCTCACCGGGTTCGATGCGGAACCCCCGGATCTTGACCTGCTCGTCGGCCCGGCCGACGAACATCAACTCGCCGGTGGCGGTCCAGCGGACCAGGTCCCCGCTGCGATACATCCGGGACCCCGCCAGGTCGAACGGGTTCGCCACGAACCGCGTCGCGGTCAACCCCGCCCGGTTCAGATAACCCCGGGCCAGACCCATCCCGGCGATGTACAGCTCGCCGGTCACCCCGACCGGCACCGGACGCAGCTCCCCGTCCAGCACGTACACCCGGGTGTTCCAGATCGGCCGCCCGATCGTTGGCGCCGAGTCCGCCGGCGCCAACGGATCGGTCCAGGTCGCCACCACGGTGGACTCGGTCGGACCATAAGAGTTGATCATCCGACGGCCCGGCGCCCACCGGGCGACCAGCTCGGCACTGCACACGTCCCCACCCACGATCACCGTGCGGAGATCGGTCAACCCATCCTCGGCGGCCCCGTCCGGCACCGTCGCCAACGCCACCGGCGGAATCAACGCGTGGGTCACCCGCCCCCTGGTGAGTACCTCGACCAGCTGCGCACCCACGAGCGGACCCGGCGGGGGCATCACCAGCGCCGCCCCCGCCGGCAACGACATGCACAGCTCCAGGATCGAGGCATCGAAACTGGGCGAAGCGAACTGCAACACCCGATCCCCCGCGGTCACCGCGTAACGATCCACCTCCGCCGCGGAGAAAACAGCCAGACCGGCATGAGACACCACCACACCTTTCGGCCGCCCGGTCGAGCCCGAGGTGTAGATGACATACGCCGGATGACCCGACAACAACGGGCAGGTTCGATCCGCATCCGACACCGCATGACCCGACATCCGCGCACACTCGGACACCACGACCGGGTCGTCACACACCACCACCGTCAGCTCCCCTACCTCGGTCAACACCGCGACCAGGTCATCGCGGGTCACCACCAACACCGGATCCGCATCCGCGAGCATGAACCCGATCCGCTGCCTCGGATAGGCCGGATCCACCGGCAGAAACGCCGCCCCGGCCTTGGCCACGGCCAGCTGCGCCACCACCAGATCCACCGACCGCGGCAGCACCAACGCCACCACAGACTCCGGACCCACCCCCCGCCCGACCAAGACCCGAGCCAACCGGTTCGCCTGCACGTCCAACTCCGCGAACGTCAACACCACGCTCTCGAGCACGCCATTGTCAAATATCACCGCCGGCGACTCCGGTACCCGAGCCACCGCAGCCTCGAACAACTCTGGCAACGTCGCCGCCACCACAACCCGCTCAGTGCCATTCCACTGAGAAAGCAGACACACCCGCTCAGCCTCGGTCAAGACATCGATCCGGCCCACGGGGACCACCGGATCCTCGATGACCAGACCCAGCACCCGGACGAGACGAGCAGCCAACCCTTCGACCGTCGCGACGTCGAACACGGCCGGGTCGTAACCGAGTGCGATGGACAGCCGCCGGCCGGGATGGGCCACGACGGTGAGGGCGTAGTTGGTCGTCTCGACGGCCTGCAGCTCGCGCAGCCGCAGGCCGTGGGTGGCGGCTGCCTCGTCGTCGACCGGGTAGTTCTCGAACACCACGATGCTGTCGAACAGGCTCGTCCCTCCCGGAACGTCACTCCACGACTGCAGCCGGGCCAGCGCCACGTGGTCGAACCGGCGGGACTCGGCCTGGGCGGCCTGCAGCTCCTGAAGCCACTCGACCACTCCGGCAGAGCTGGGCACCTCGACCCGCAGCGGCAGCGTGTTGATGAAGATGCCGGTCATCTCGTCCACCCCGGGCAGGTCGGCCGGCCGGGCCGACACCGTGACCCCGAAGCAGACGTCGCGCTCGCCGCTGCAGCGCGACAGCAGCAACGCCCACGCGCCCTGCACGAGGGCGTTGACCGTGAGGTGGTGGCGCCGGGCGAACTCGTAGAGCCGGCTGGACTCCGCCTCCCCCAGGTCCCCCGACACCCGATCCGACGAACGGCTGGCGTGGGCGTGCGCCGGTACCCGGTCGTAAGGCAGCGGGGTGGGTGCGGACAGCCCGGACAGCACGCCGCGCCAGTGCTCCTCGGCGAGCCGGTCGTCCCGGGTCTGCAGCCATCCGAGGTAGTCCCGGAAGGGCCGCCGGCTCGGCAGCCCGAGGTCGCCGTCGTGGCGCCGGAGCGCGGCGTGACAGGTGAACACGTCGGAGAACACCTGAAAGGCGCTCCAGCCGTCGAGCAGCACGTGGTGGAAGGTCCACACCACCTGCACCTCGGTGTCGGAGAGCTCGGCCAGGGTGAGCCGCGCCAGCGGAGCCGTGGCCAGGTCGAAGCCCTTGGCGCGGTCGCGAGTGAGCAACTGCCGCAACCGCTCCCTGCGCTCCGCCTCGGACAACCCGCGCCAGTGGAGGTGGCTCACCGGCATGGTGACATCGCGGTGCACCACCTGCAGCGGCTCGGTCATGCCCTCCCAGGCGACCGAGCTGCGCAGCACCGGGGTCCGGTCAAAGACATGCTGCCACGCCGCGGCGAGCAGTGCGACATCGGTGACGCCGTCGAGCACGAACGCCGTCTGCTCGAGGTAGAGGTGCTGGTCGTCCCGGTCCTGGTCACCGTGGGACAGCGTGTGGAACACCATCCCGGCCTGGGTCGGGGTGAGCGGGTAGATGTCCTCGACCGACCGCCCCCCGCCCGCGAGCAGGTCCACGCCCTCCTGGTCGAGCCGGGCCAACGGGAAGTCCGAGGGAGTGCGGCCACCAGCGCCGGGCTGCGCACAGTGCTCGACGACGTCGTGCAGCGCGGCGAGCAGGTCCTGTGCCAGGGCAGCGATGGTGCCCTCGTGGTGGAGCTGGTCCGAGTAGAACCAGGTGAGCTCCAGGCACTTCTGCTCGACGCGGCCCACGACGTCGATCACGTGGGCCCGGCGCTGCGCGGGGTGGGCGTCGAGCGCCAGCTCGCCCCGCATCGCGTGGTACAGCCCGTCCCCGGTTGCGGACCAGTCGAACTGGCCCAGGTAGTTGACGCTGACCAGGGGGGCCACCTGCTCGCCCAGCCCGGTCGCCCCGGTGAGGTGGCGCAACGCCCCGTACCCCAGGCCGCGGCGGGGCACGGCGCGCAGCTGCTCCTTGACCGACTTCAGCGTGGCGCCCCAGTCCGGCTCGCCACCGAGCTGCAACGCGACCGGGAAGATCGTGGTGAACCAGCCCACCGTGCGGGACACGTCGACGCCGTCGAACAGCTCCTCCCGGCCGTGGCCCTCCAGGTCGAGCACTACCCGGTCACGTCCGGTCCACCGGCGCAGCACGGCGCCCAGCGCGCTGAGCAGCACGTCGTTGACCTGCGTGCGGTAGACCGCCGGCACGTCGGCCAGCAGCGCCCTGGTTTGCTCCGGGTCGAGGCGCACGGTCACCGAGCGGGTCGACGCGACGGTGTTGGCCCCGGCCCTGTCCATCGGCAGCGCCGGGTCGGCGTCCCGGAGCGCCTCGGCCCAGTAGTCGAGCTCGTCGTCGCACCCGCCTGCTGCGGCGTGCTCAGCCAGCCGCAGGGCCCAGCCCCGGAACGAGGTCGTCCTGGGTGCCAGGCGCACGGTCTCGCCGCGCACCGCCTGCTGGTAGGCGGCATCCAGGTCCGCCAGCAGGATCCGCCACGACACCCCGTCCACCACCAGGTGGTGCACGGCCAGGAACAGCACCGGCCGTCGGTTGGCTCCGAGGTCGAACAGCAGCGCCCGCAGCAACGGACCGCGAGCGAGGTCGAGGCCCGCGTGCACCTCCTCCGTGACCTGCGTCATGACCGCGTCCCGGTCTTCGACGTCCACAGCGGACAGATCGTGGCAGCGCAGGACGTCCATCGGCCCGATCGGCGCGTTGACCTGGCGCCACTGCTCTTCCGGACGGCACTGCTCGTCCGGACGGCACTGCCCGTCCCGGTGCTCGAAGCGCATCCGCAACGCGTCATGGTGTTCGACCACCGCGGCCAGCGCGGTGCGCAGCGCGGCCTCCTCGATGCCCTCGACCAGCTCGAACGTCATCGTCTGGTGGAAATGCTCCGGGTGAACCGGGTCGGCCTCGAAGAACCAGCGCTGGATCGGCGTCAGCGGTACCACTCCGCTCACGGCGGCCTGCTCGACCGTCTCCCGCGCTTCGACTACCGCCGTCGCCGCCAGCGCCGCGACGGTCTGGTGCAGGAAGATGTCCTTGGACATCAGGCGCAGGCCGGCCTGTCGGGCCCGGGACACCGCCTGGATGCTCAGGATGGAGTCCCCGCCGAGCTCGAAGAAGTTGTCCTCGACCCCGACCCGCTCCACTCCCAGGACCTCGGCGAAGATCTCGGCGACGGCGCGCTCGACGTCGGTCCGGGGCGCCACGAAGTTCCGGCCGCCGCCCTGCCCCCAGTCCGGCGCGGGCAGGGCGCGGCGATCCAGCTTTCCGTTGGGGCTCACCGAAAACCCGCCGAGCGTCACGAAGGCCGAGGGCACCATGTAATCGGGCAGCGTCCGGCTGAGGAACCCGCGCAACGCGGCCACATCCGGTGCTGCGGTGTCCGGAGCCGGCACCACATAGGCCACCAGGCGTGGGTGCCCGGAGTCCTCGTCCCGAACGATGACCACCGCCTCGGCGACGTCGGGGTGGCGCGCCACGGCGACCTCGACCTCGCCCAGCTCGATCCGGAACCCACGGATCTTCACCTGATGATCCGACCGGCCCAGATACTCCAACTCGCCGCTGGCGTTCCAGCGCACGACGTCCCCGGTCCGGTACATCCGGGAGCTCGGCGCACCGAACGGGTTCGCCACGAACCGTTGCGCGGTCAACCCCGGACGGTGCAGATAACCGCGGGCCAGACCACGACCCGCGAGATGCAGCTCCCCCGGCGCTCCGGCCGCCACCGGCCGCAGCCCGGCGTCGAGCACGTACACCTGGGTGTTGGCGATCGGCCGCCCGATCGGCGGTGGTCGGTCGCCCGCCATCTCCTGGTCGGAGTACCACGCCGTCGCGTACACCGTGGCCTCGGTCGGGCCGTAGATGTTGGCGATGCGGCGGCACGACGTCGCCGCCCGGATCTGCCGAACCGACCTGGCCGACAACGCCTCCCCCGCCAGCACCACGGTGTCCGCGGTGACCGTCACCGGACCATGGGCGACGACCTGGGCCAACGCCGACGGCACCGCGCTGACCAGGCTCGCTCGGCAGTCATCCGCCCGCCGCTCACCCAACGCGAGCAGGTCGCGCACCACCTCGACGGTGCCGCCGACCACCAGCGGGCAGAAGATCTCGAACACCGACACGTCGAAGCTGAGCGATGTCGACGCCACCACCCGGGACAGCGCCGAGGACCCGAAGTCCGACATCGCCCACACCGCGAGATCCACCACGCTCGCGTGCGTGACGACGACCCCCTTCGGCCGACCCGTCGAGCCCGAGGTGTAGATCACATACGCCGGGTGGGTCGGCGACGTCGGCCGCACCCGATCGGTCTCCACCACATCTCCACCCGAGAAGCCCGCCAGCTCCTCGGCCGTCGTGGCGTCGTCGAGAACCAGCCGCACCACTCCCGCCGCGTCGGGCACCCGGTCCGCCACCGCGCGCGCGGTTACCACCAGCATCGGGCGCGCGTCGCCGAGCATGAAGCCGATCCGCTCCGCCGGATGGCCGGGATCGATCGGCAGATATCCCGCACCGGCCTTCCACACCGCCACCAGGGCGACCACCAGGTCCACCGAACGCGGCACCGCCAACGCCACGAACCGCTCCGGACCCGCCCCCCGCTCGGCCAACAGACGCGCCAGCCGATTCGCCCGCTCGTTCAACTCGGCGTAGGTCAGCTCCTCGCCCCGGGAGACGACCGCCACCGCATCCGGCGCCCGCGCCACCTGCGCCTCGAACAGCTCGGTCCACCCCGCCGCAGGCACCGCCTGCGCGGTGTCGTTTCGCTCCACCAGCAGCCGGTGCCGCTCGTCGGAGGTCAGCAGCGGGAGCTCGGCCAACGGCCGGTGTGGATCGGCAGCGACTTCCCCGAGCAGCACCTCGAAGTTCGCCACCAGTCCCGCGACGGTGCCGGCGTCGAACAGGTCGGTGTTGTACTCCAGGGCCACGTTCAGCGAGCCGTTCCGGGGCAGGAACTCCACGACGAGGTCGAACCGGGCGGACACCCGCGGCAGGTCGTGCTCGGTGATGCGCAGGCCGGCGACCTCGCGCGGCGGCACCATCTCCTGCTGCAGCACCACCATGGCCTGCACGAGCGGGGTGCGGCTGAGGTCGCGCTCGGGTCGGAGCTCCTCGGTCAGACGGTCGAACGGCACCTCGTCGTGGGCGAACGCCTCCAGCACGGTCTCCCGGACCGCGGCGAGGAAGTCACCGAAGGACTGCGTGGGCTCCACCCGGGAGCGCAGTACCACGGTGTTGACGAAGAACCCGACGAGCTTGTCCAGCTCGGCCCGGTCCCGCCCGGAGGTCACGGTTCCGACGGCGACGTCGCGCTGGCTGCTGAGACGGGACAGCAACACCTGGACCGCGGCGGTCAGCGTCATGAACAGTGTCGCTCCATGCGCCTGCCCCGTCGCGGTCAGTCGCCGCACCAGGTGGGCGGACAGGTCGTAGCGGTACACCGCACCAGACGTCGTGCGCAGCGGGGGCCGGGGTCGGTCCGTCGGCAGTTCGAGCGCCTCGACGCCGGCGAGCTGGTGGCGCCAGTAGTCCAGGTGCGGGTCCAGCGCCGGGCCCGACAGCCGTTCGCGCTGCCACACCGCGAAGTCGGGATACTGGATCGGCAGCTCCGCCAGCGTGGCCGCGACGCCGAGGCTGGCGGCGCCGTACAGCTGCGCCAGCTCGTCCACCAGGACACGGACCGACCAGCCGTCGGTGACGATGTGGTGCTGGCTGAGCAGCAGCACGTGGTCGTCGTCGGCCAGCCGCACCAGCAGCGTCCTGGTCAGCGGGCCGCGCCGCAGGTCGAATGGAGCGCTCAGCTCCGCCGCCAGCGCCCGGTCGAGCGCGCCGTCGGGCCGGTGGTCCGCCAGGTCAATGAAACGCAGCGGTATCTCACCATGCGCCGCGACGATCTGTACACCGCGTCCGTCGACGGTCTCGAAGGTCGTCCGGAGCGACTCGTGCCGGCTGCTCAGGGCGGCCAGGGCGCAGCGCAACGCTGCCAGGTCCACCGCTCCGGACAGTCGCAGCCCGACGCCGGTGTTGTACTCGGTGCCACCGGAGGACAGGTCGTCGAGGAACCACAACCGCTGCTGGGCCGGGGAGAGCGGCAACGCGGTCCCGCGCGACGCGGCGGTGATCCGCACGGTGGCGTCGGCGACGGGGTGGCTGGGCAGTAGCTCCGCGAGCCGCGTGATGGTCCGGGCGTCGAACACCGTGCGGGCGGACAGCTCCGAGCCGAACTCCTCCCGGATGAGCGACAGCACCCGGAAACTCAGGATCGAGTCGCCGCCGAGGGCGAAGAAGTCGTCCTCGACGCCGACGTTGTCCACCTCGAGCACGTCAGCCCAGATCCTGGCCAGTACGCGCTCGGCGGCGGTGCGCGGCGCGACGTAGCCCGCGTTCCCGGCCACGCCCACGTCCGGCACGGGAAACGCGCGCCGGTCCACCTTGCCGTTGGGCGTCAACGGCAGGCGGCTCAACACCACGAACGCCGTGGGCACCATGAAGTCCGGCAGGGATCCGGCGACCAGCGCGCGCAGCTCACCCGAGGCCGGCACCCGCCCGTCGGTGGGAACCAGATACGCGACCAGGCGCTTGCGTCCGGGCTGGTCCTCGCGGGCGATCACCACTGCGTCGGCGATGTCGGGGTCCCGGCGCAGCACCGCCTCGATCTCGCCCGGCTCGATGCGGAACCCGCGGATCTTGACCTGCTGGTCGGCGCGGCCGGCGAACTCCAGCTGGCCCTCGGCAGTCCAGCGGACCAGGTCCCCGGTGCGGTACATCCGGGAGCCAGGGCCGTCGAACGGGTTCGCGACGAACCGCTGTGCGGTTAACCCCGGCCGGTTCAGGTAGCCGCGGGCCAGGCCGGCACCGGCAACGTACAGCTCGCCCGCCGCCCCCACCGGGACCGGCCGCAGAGCCGCGTCGAGCACGTACACGTGCGTGTTCCAGATCGGCCTGCCGATCGGTGGGATCCCGGCCGATGACAGCGGCTCGGTCCAGGTCGTCACCACGGTCGACTCGGTGGGTCCATATGAGTTGATCATGAGACGGCCGGGCGCCCAGCGGTTGACCAACTCGCCAGGGCAGGCCTCGCCACCGACGATCAGGGTCCGGAACTGCGGCAGCTCGTTCGCCACCGAGGCCGGCACCGTCGCCAGCGCGGCAGGCGGGATCAGTGCGTGGGTCACCCGCCGCTGCGCGAGCACCTCGGCCAGCTGCTCACCCAGCAGCGGACCCGGCGGCGGGACGACCAGCGCGGCGCCCGCCGGCAGCGACATGCACAGCTCCAGCACCGAGGCGTCGAAACTGGGCGAGGAGAACTCCAGCACCCGGTCCCCCGGTACGACGGCGTACCGCTCCACCTCGGCGGCGGAGAAGCTGGCCAGGCCGGCGTGGGTGACCGTCACGCCCTTCGGTCGGCCGGTCGAGCCGGACGTGTAGATGACGTAGGCCGGGTGCCGGGGCAGCAGCGGCGAGCGGCGCTGCGCGTCGGTCGGCGCGCGATCCGCCATCCTGGCCAGTTCCGATCGGACTGCCGGATCATCGAGGACCAGCACCGGTGCGGCCTCCACACCGGAGGCGACCGGGGCGACGTCGCGGCGGGTGAGGACCGCCACCGGGCAGGCGTCGGTCACCATGAAGGCGATCCGCTCCGCCGGGTACGCCGGGTCCAGCGGCAGGAAGGCCGCGCCTGCCTTCAGCACGGCGAGCTGGGCGATGACGAGGTCGGCCGAACGCGGCAGGGCCAGCGCCACGACCTGTTCGGGGCCGGCCCCCGCGGTGATCAGGAGATGGGCCAACCGGTTGGCCCGTGCCTCGAGGTCTGCGTAGCTCACCGACGACCCGGTCCGGGACGTCCCGTCGAGCAGCAGCGCCGGCGCATCCGGGGTCCGGGCCGCCTGGGCTTCGAACAGCTCCGGGAACGTGGCCGGGGCGACGTCACGGTCGGTGTCGTTCCACTCGACGAGCAGCCGACTCCGCTCGGCCGCCGTCAGGATGTCGATCCGGCCCAGCGGTACGGCGGGTTCGGCGGCGACGATCTCGAGCACGTGGACGAGCTGACCCGCCAGGCCCTGCGCCGTCCCGGCGTCGAACTTCTCGGCGCGACACTCGACGATGACCGAGAGCTCGCCGTCCGGTCCGAACAGCCGGACCGTGAGGTCCGCGGAGAACGACGCGACCGGTTGGTCAGCTGCCGTCACCATGACGCGCGCCGAAGCCGGGGCCGACTCTTCGCCCGGCTGCCGGAACGGGACATCCGGGCAGGTGGACGCCACTGCCGCGCTGTGTCGCACCTCGATCAGGAAGTCCCGGAACGGGACCGAGTCGCGCACGTCGGACCGCAGCAGAATGGGATGCGTCCGTCCCGGAACGGGAGTGGCCACCGCGATGTCGCGCTGGCCGCGGTGACGCGCCAGAACGACCTGGAAGGCGGCCACGGCGAACTCGAGCAATGTGGCGTCACACTGCTCGGCAAGCGCCGTCAATGCCGTGACCAGCTGACCGGGCAGTGGACGAAAGTGTGTTCCATCCGCGGTGGTCCGCTGCCCGCTCGGCATGAACGTCGGGTCGTGAGCCACCATTATTCTCGACTCTTTCGGGCGCGGTTCACCGGGTCACGATGAGCTCCACGCATCAGCTGGTCAGGAGGCGAAACAGTCACTTGCACGCAGTTGTCGACCGATGAGACGACCACCGATCTGAAGGTGCTCGGGCGCACCCGTCACCGGGTTCCGCAGCAGGCATCCGGCCTGCGTCCCCTCATCGGAGCTCGGATCCCGCAGCGTGAAGTGTGAGTCATCATAGAACGTCATCCACGCCCTGAGGTCGTTGTCGACATACAGACCCAGGCGCCCGTCGCCGTCCGTCGCCACCAGGTACTCCTGGGAGCCGTTGGCATACCTGCCCGCGCACCCCGGTGGCGGAGCGGTTGGAGTGGCCAACGGTCCCGGCGACGCCTTGGTGGGTCCCGAGGGGATCGGCACGCCGACCCGCTGCAGTTCGGCGAGCAGATCCTCCCACATCCTCGTGCCGGTGTTGGCGTTGCTGGTGAGCGCGACGACCCAGCCGTCCGCCGGACCGATCCGGAGGTGGCAGGAGGTGCCGTCGGCGTTGCCGTCGTGGCCCACCCAGTCCGTGGCTCCCGCCCGGAACACGGCCAGTCCCAGGCCCCACCCGTCGGCCAGCCCGAACGGGTTCGCGGCGGGAACGGCCTGCCGCATCCGGGCCGCGTCGCTCGCCGTGAGCAACTCGGGCCGACCCTGGCCGACGTGCAGCTGCGCGAGGCGGGCGAGGTCGACGGCGCTCACCGCCAGCGCGCCGGCCGGAGCCTCGACGGGAGCCTGGGACTGCCGCACCGGCCGGGTCCTGCCGACCGCGGTGTTCACCGAGTGGCCGGTGGCAACCGCGCGGCCGGTGGACGTACCGATGAAGGCGGGGTCGATGCCGAGCGGCCGCAGCAGGATCGACTCCATCGCCTCCCGCCAGCTCATGCCGGTGATCGTCTCGATCAGCCTGCCGACGATGAGATAACCCATGTTCGAGTACGAGAAGCCGGTCCCGGGCGGAAGCACCAGCCGTTGGCGGCGACAGTGCTCCGACACGTAACGGCGCAGTGACACGTTGGCCACCTCCGCCGAGCCCGGACCGGACGCGAGGCCACCGGTGTGGCTCAGCACCTGACGAAGGGTGAGCTGACCGGTCGGTTCGTCGAGTTCGGCCACGTGCTCGCCCAGCGGCGCGTCGAGCTCGACATCGCCGTCCGCGACCAGGATCATGGCCACCGTTGCGGTGAACGACTTGCTGACCGACCCGATGGGAAAGGCGGTCTCCCGGGTGACCGGCGTTCCCGCTCCGTGCTCGGGCTCGCCGACCTCGACCGCGATGGTCGCGCCACCCGCCTGGACGGCGAGCTGGGCCCCCGGGACCTGGTGTCTGCGGACGAGCGCGGACAGCGTGGCGCTCATCCAGTCGCGGTCGACCGCTACCTGCCTCGCGGCGCCGCCGGCGGGGTGCCCGGCGTCCGCCACGCCCGCGCGTTGCCGCGGGATCCCGGCGGTGACGCCCTCGGCGCCGGTCATGACGGATCCCGCACCCGCTGCGGAACTCGCGTCCGGACCTGTTGCCGGCACAACGTTCACGGCAGTTCCCTCTCCTCGGAAGTCAGGCACGCTGACTAGCCATCGCACCGGACGTTAAGAACGTTTCCTTCCTCACCGCTTAGAGTTTGCTTAGTTCATCCTCAGCAATCGCCGGCCTGGTCAGTGATCAACTCCGGAGCCGCTCGACACCCGTTGGATGGAGGCGGCCTTGCGGGCGGCAGATACCTGCCACCCGTCGTCGCGTCGGTCAGCTCGTGGCCGTGCTGACCGGTCGAACCGGCGCACGGTGTGCCGCGATGCGCACGAGGTCGCGGCGGGGCCGTCGAGCCGCTGGTTGGCGAGCCGGTCCGCCCGTCGTGCGCCGTAGGTCGAGTTGGCGGATCGGTACAGTGACGAGCGTACGCGGGGCCGGCTCCCCCGCAACGGCCGGCGAGCTCAGCACCGCGGCCCGATGCCGGTGTCGTCGATCATGGTCAAGGGGCAGCTCGACGACCCGAGCCGTCCCGCCGGGCCGGTCAGGGCACTGCGAGTGGCCGGCTGCGCCCCGGCGTGGCCCTCGCCTGCGCGCCGGTCCTGCCGGGTTCGATCGTGGTGCTCGGGCCGTCCATTACGGAGCAGTGACCGTCGACGGCGGAACCGTCGGCGGCGGTGGCGACGCCACTACCGTCTGGCCCATGGGAGACACGACGAGTGGGTTCACGGGTCTGCGCGCCCTGTTCGTCAACTGCACCCTCAAGCCCGCACCGGAGCGGTCGCACACCCAGGCATTGATGGCGGTGAGTATCGCCGTCATGCGGTACAACGGTGTCGAGGTCGACGAGGTCCGCGCCGTCGACCACCAGCTCGCGCCCGGCGTGCAACCCGACATGACCCGCCACGGCGCGCGGCGTGACGACTGGCCTGTCCTGTACGAGCGGGTCCAGGCGGCAGACATCCTGGTGCTCGGCACGCCGATCTGGCTGGGCGACAAGTCCAGTGTCTGCACCCGGGTGATCGAGCGGCTCTACGGCAACTCCGCCGAGCTGAACGAGGCCGGGCAGTACGCCTACTACGGCAAGGTCGGCGGGGTCATCGTGACCGGCAACGAGGACGGCATCAAGCACGTCGCGATGAACGTCCTGTACTCGCTGCAGCACCTGGGATGCGTGATCCCCCCGCAGGCCGACGCCGGCTGGATCGGCGAGGCCGGGCCAGGGCCCAGCTACCTCGACGAGGGCTCCGGCGGCCCGCAGAACGACTTCACCCAGCGCAACATCACATTCATGAGCTGGAACCTGATGCACCTGGCCCGGATGCTCCGCGACGTCGGCGGCATCCCCGCCCAGGGCAACCAGCGTACCGTCTGGGACGCTGGCGCCCGGTTCGACCACCCCAACCCGGAGTACCGCTGAGCGCAGGGCCGATGCCGGGCGCCGGTGCGCCCGGGTCGGGCTCCCGCCGGGTACCCCGCAGGACAGCGGGTGCCTCATCCCGGGGTGACCGTCTTGACGGTGAGCTGCGGCCCAGGCGGGTCACCTGCGCACCCGGTGCCCGCCATCGGCACGAACCGCGCCACCGTCTCTCCCGGCGGGTAGACCCGCAGCCCGCGTACCGGCGTCGGCCGGCAGCCGGCCTCGTCGAAGTTGCGACCCTGGACGAGCTGCAGCTCGGCGGCGGATGTCCGGCCAGGATCCATCGGCACCGCACCGCCGCGCGGCCCGGACATCGCCGCCGCCGGCCCGACCTGGTGACCGTCGTCGCCCGTGACATAGGAGACGCCGGGGAAGCCGGTCAGCTCGCAGGTCCGCTGCCCGGTGTTCGTGAAGATCAGCGGGCGGTACACCGAACCGGCAGCCCCGTCACCGGGGCCCAGGCTGACCGCGAGCTCGGTCGCGGCACAGCGTGGCGTATCCGCCGCACCGCTCGGAGCCCGTCCGGTCGCCGCGCCGTCGGGCGGCGCGCTCTCCTGCGTCGCGCTCTCCTGCGTCGCGCTCTCCCGCGCCGCGCTCTCCCGCGCCGCGCTCTCCCGCGCCGCGCTCGCCGGT
The DNA here is from genome assembly GCA_038254065.1 of Mycobacteriales bacterium. Classification (GTDB taxonomy): domain Bacteria; phylum Actinomycetota; class Actinomycetes; order Mycobacteriales; family Pseudonocardiaceae; genus Pseudonocardia. The sequence continues at coordinate 16,682 of JBBSGM010000003.1, forward strand.
GTCGCGCTCGCGCCACCAACCGGTGTCCCCGCGTTGACCTCGCCGTTTCCCGTGCCGCAGCCGGCGAGCAGTACACCGACCGCCGCCACCGCTGCCCCCCACCACCTTTTCATGATCACGCTCTCCAGTTCCTCGAACCACTGCAGGTAAAGACGCACCGAGGCCTGGTGGGTTGCCTCGCGCGCCCTGCCTGGCCGTCCCGCCGACCAGCTCGCTGCGGGGACGGTCTGTCGCCCGTGCTGCGGCGGCGCGAGGTGCCGCACGCCTCGTGGGCTCGCAGACGTGGCCGGGGTGGCACCGCTGCCCGGCCCCGCGTCAAGCGTGATCGTCGAAAGTGTGCGCCCATGGTCGGCGTCACCACCATGGGCGCACGTTACCGGTGATCTTCAGGAGGTCCTACCATGACGGCCGGCACGTTGCTGCTGCTGGTCGGGGCGGGCGTCGCGGCCGGGTTGTGCGGTTCGACCGCCGGACTGGCCTCGCTGTTCTCCTATCCGGCGCTGCTGGTCCTCGGACTGCCCCCGACCACGGCGAACGTGACGAACACCGTGGCGCTGACGTTCAGCAGCATCGGCTCGGTCGCCGGGTCGCGTCCCGAGCTCGTCGGGCAGCGGCAGCAGATCCGCCGTTTCGGCCCGCTCGCCGCCGCCGGTGGCGCATCCGGTGCCGGGCTGCTGCTGGTCACCCCGCCCGGCGGGTTCGAGCGGGTCGTGCCGTTCCTGGTCGGCGGGGCGTCGATCCTGCTACTGCTGCAACCCCGGATCAAGACCGCCGCGGCCGAGGGATCCCACCGTACCGGTCCGCTCGCGCTCGCGGGCATGTTCGGGGTCACCGGGTATGGCGGGTACTTCGGAGCGGCGGCCGGCGTGCTGCTGCTGGCGTTGCTGGTCACGTCGCTGCCGGTGTCGCTGCTCCAGGCGAACGGGTTGAAGAACGTACTGCTCGGGGTGGCCAACGGGGTCGCGGCGGTCGAGTTCGCAGTGTTCGGTCCGGTGCAGTGGTCCGCGGTGTTGCCGATGGCCCTCGGCCTGCTCATCGGCGCGTGGACCGGCCCCGCGCTGGCCCGGCGGCTGCCCACCGCGACGCTGCGCACCGGGATCGCGCTCGCCGGAATCGGTTTGGCCGTGGCCCTGGGGCTCGCCGCGTTCTGACCACGCACATTGTCGGGGTGCGGTGGCATCCTCTCATCGAACATCAGTTCGAGTCAGTTGGAGACGCCATGACCCACCTCGCAGCCCTGCCCGACGCCGTCGCTCCGGCCCACATCGAGCACGCCTCGATCATCGACGCTGCGGTCGAATGGTGCGCCGCCACGTCGCGTCCTGCCGAGCCCGACCTGTTCGCCCTCCTCTGCGCCGGTGCCGCGGGATCGGACGGCTCCGGGTCGCAGACCTCCTGGACCCGTGAGCGGGTCTTCCACCTGCTGCGCTGCGATATTCCGCACTGGTCGAGCCGCAACGGCGTCCGCTGGCCGGTGGAGATCGTGGAGGCGATGTGGACCTGGTTCGGCTTCCTGGCGGCCACCGGACGGCTCGATGCTGACAGCGACCCGGTCTGGGAGCTGCGCAAACCGCTCATCTGCTACGGGGGACTCGACCTGCGGGGCCGGTTGCGGAGCGAGGACGACGGCGGCGAACAGCTCATCCCGTGCGAATGCTTCATGCCCTACCGGCGGACGGTCGAGTTGCTCCGGCAATTGCTCGAAGGCGCCACCTCCACTGCGGAGCTGTGTGCGGAGCTCGACCCGGGCGGAGATCTGCGCAGGGCCCGCCGGCGGCGCGAACGAGCACAGACCCCTTGGCTTGCGGACGTCGAGCCGTGGGTGCTGCTCGACGAGCCCGATGCGGTGGCGGCCCCGCGGCGAGCGGCGAGCCGCCGTCGGCGCCGCCCACCCAGCCGAGGGCCCGCCGGGCGGCGTGCTTGATCGACGACTGCGCCCGCTCACGGTCCCCCGACTGGGCGCGCGCAGCCGGCGATCACCCGACCCGGGAATCCGGCGGCCGGGCCGGGGGTTCGGGAAGGCGGAGAGCACCGCGACCGAGAGGATCACCGATGGGCCTGACCCGGACCGATGGACCGCTGTCTCCGCGCGCCCCGAGAACCGTGAACTACCGCGTGGACGGCCCCCCGCACAAGCTGCTGTTCCACCCGTTCCGGCGGCGGGTCCGCGCGCGGTTCGCCGGACGCACCGTGCTGGACACCCGGGCCGGCATGCTGCTGCACGAGACCGCGCTGCTACCGATGCTCTACGTGCCGCTCACCGACTTCGACGCGGACCTGCTCGTACCGACCGAGCACTCCACCCACTGCCCGTTCAAGGGTGACGCCGCCTACTACTGTATGCAGGTCGACGACCGGGTCGCGGAGAACGCCGTCTGGTCCTACCCCACCCCGAACGCGGACGTGTCGTGGCTGGCCGGCTACGCGTCGCTGTACTGGAACGCCGCGGACGCCTGGTTCGATGAGGACGAGCAGGTCTTCGCCCATCTCACCGACCCCTACACCCGGATCGACGTGCGGCCGACCAGCCGGCACGTCGAGGTGCGCCACGGCGACACCGTGCTCGCCGCGTCGGACGCGCCGCTGGTGCTGTCCGAGACCGGGTTGCCCGACCGCTGGTACCTGCGTCCCGATGACGTGCGGGTCGGGCTGGAGCCCAGCCCGACCCGGACCCGTTGCCCGTACAAGGGCGAGGCGAGCTACTGGTCAGTGCGGCTGCCCGACGGGCAGGTGCTCACCGACGCCGGGTGGGGCTACCCCGACCCGCTACCCGAGTCGGCTCGGATCGCGGGATGGCTGAGCTTCGCCGCACAGGGCGTGACGGTCACCGTGGACGGCCGGCCGGCCTGACCGCGGAAATCAACACTCGTCGTCGACGAGCAGGGCCTCCAGCGCCGGCAGCGCGTCGCGCAGGGCGGTGCGCTGAGGGTCGGTGAGCTTGCTGAGCCGGCGCGCGACGAGCGCGGTGCGGTGGCTGCGCACCTCGGCCAGCGCGGCTGCGCCCTGTTCGGACAGCGTGATCCGTACGCCGCGGGCGTCCTGCGGGTCCACGGTCCGCACCACCAGGCCTTGCTCGTCCAGCGCGGCGAGCACCCGGCTCATCGTCGGTGCGGTCACCGCCTCGCGACGGGCCAGCTCCGAGAGCCGCAACGGACCGTGCTGCTCGACCGTCACGAGCGCTGACAGCTGCAGCGGCGGGACGGACTCCCGCCCGTCGATGCGGATCCGCCGGTGCAGCCGACCCACCGCAAGCCGCAGCCGGGCGGCGAGCTCGGCCTGGGCGGCGTCGAACTCGAGCGTTCGGGCGGGCGCTGTGCCGATGACCCGCTCGCTGCGCTCGCTCACCGGTCCCATGGTGCCAGTCCCGTCCGGGCAGGCGCAGCATCCGGCCCAGGTCCGCCGCTACAGCAGATCCGCCCCCTGATCAACCTTTGGCGCCGGAAACCGCGGTGCCGCGGGGCCGGGGCAACCGCTGTCGCGGTCGGTGCACACCTTCCGCAGTCGGATCCCGGTCACCCTGTGGTCGTCGCCCTTGCGCAGCACGAGGCTCGCCCGGCCTCGGGTGGGCGCGATGTTCTGCTCCAGGTTCGGGCCGTTGATCTCGGCCCAGATCTCCTCGGCGCGGGTGACCGCCTCCTGCTCCTCGAGCGCAGCGAACCGGCGGAAGTACGACGCCGGATCGCGGAACGCCGTCTCACGCAGCCGCCGGAACCGTTCGACGTACCAGCGCCGGATGTCAGCCGGAGCGGCGTCGACATAGACCGAGAAGTCGATGAAGTCGCTGACCGCCGGCGCTCCACCGCCGGTACGGGCCGGCTGCGCGGGCGCCAGCACGTTGAGCCCCTCGATGAGCAGGATGTCGGACCGGTGCACGGTGAGTCGCACGCCAGGGACGATGTCGTAGCCGAGGTGGGAGTACATCGGGGTCGTGAGCACTAAACGACCCGCCTTGACCTCGCTGACGAAGCGCAGCAGTGCGCGGCGGTCGTAGGACTCCGGGAAGCCCTTGCGGTGCATCAGTCCGCGCCGCTCCAGCTCGACGTTCGGGTACAGGAACCCGTCGGTGGTGACCAGTTCGACGCGCGGATGCTGCGGCCGGCGCGCCAGCAGCAGCGCCAGCAACCGGGCCGTGGTCGACTTGCCCACCGACACCGAGCCGGCGACGCCGATGACGAACGGGGTACGCGCAGTGGTCGCGCCGAGGAAGGTGCGGACGAAGGGCGAGGCTGCGCCCCCTCGCAGGTGCGCGGAGCCGGATCGCACCTCCCCGACCACCGCACCGGGAGGCCACCACTGGGCGGGGCCGGGAGCGAAGCGACCGAGCGACGGAGCTGCGGTCTGCCGGGTGGCACCAGCCGCAGCTGGCCTACACTTGTGGTCGCCCATCCGGTCGGCCACCACCCGATCCGCGGGGGTACCGGCACGACCGCCACGCACGAGGAGTATCAGTGCCCACCGCACGCCGCGCCGCGCGGGGCTGCTGTAGTCGGGCGGCTCCGCCGACCCGGCGCCCGAACGGTGGTCGCCCACCTGAATGTCGCCCAGCGGAAAGTCGGGCAGTGCACAGGCATGCAGCGCGATGAGCGTCCTGCTTTCGGTGCTCGGCCTGCTCGCCGTCGTCGCTCTGACAGCGGGCACCGCACTCTCGGTGGCCTCGGAGTTCTCCCTCACCGCGCTGGAGCGCAGTCAGGTCGACGCCCACGTGGCCGCGGTCGGCGACCGCCGCGCCCGCACCGTGCAGCGCGGGCACCGGGCGCTGTCGTTCCAGCTGTCCGGCTGCCAGCTCGGCATCACCCTCACGACGCTGGCCACCGGCTACGTCGCCGAACCCGCGATCGCCGAGCTCATCGCGCCCGGTCTGGAGGTCGTCGGGCTGCCGGCCGGGGTGGCGTCGGGAACCGCGACGGCGCTGGCGTTGTTGCTCGCCACCACCCTGTCGATGGTGTTCGGCGAGCTCGTCCCGCAGTACCTGGCCATTGCCAACCCGCTCGGCGTCGCACGGACGGTCTTCTGGCTGCAGAGCGGGTTCACCACTGCGTTCCGCTGGCTGATCGACGCGCTGAACTCGATGGCCAACGCCATCGTCGTCAAGCTCGGTGTCGAGCCTGCCCAGGAGCTCCGCTCGGCCCGGTCTCCACAGGAGCTCGGCTCGCTGGTCCGCAGCAGCGCCGAGCGGGGCACCATCGACGCCGGGACCGCGACCCTGCTGGATCGTTCTCTGCGGTTCACCGACCGGGTCGCCGAGGACCTGATGACCCCCCGGGTGCGGATGGAGTCGATGCAGGCCGACGACACCGTCGCCGACCTGGTCGTGCTCACCCGGCGCAGCGGCTTCTCCCGGTTCCCGGTGCACGACGGCGACCCCGACGACGTGCTCGGCCTGGTGCACGTCAAGCAGGCTTTCGGGGTGCCCGCAGGCGAGCGGGCCACGACCCCGGTGCGCGGGCTGCTGCAGGCGGCGCCGACCGTACCCGCTTCCCTCGACGGCGACGCGCTGCTGACCCGGCTGCGCGACTCGGGCCTGCAGACCGCCGTCGTCGTGGACGAGTACGGCGGCACCGCGGGGCTGGTCACCCTGGAGGACCTCGTCGAGGAGATCGTCGGTGACGTCCGTGACGAGCACGACCGTGCCGAGCAGGCCGGGGTCCGTCCACTGGGCCGCGACAGCTGGCTGGTGTCGGGGTTGCTCCGCGCCGACGAGGTCGCCGACGCCACCGGGTTCGTCGTCCCCCCTGGGGACTACGAGACCCTCGCCGGGCTCGTCCTGGCCCGGCTCGGCCGGATCCCCGACGTCGGCGAGGATGTCACGGCCGCCGGCTGGCGGATCACCGTGATGCGCCGCGACCGCAACCGGGTCGCCGAGCTGCGACTGGCCCGCCTCGACCCGACGGAAACCGCGGAGGCGGTGACCTGTGGGTAGTGACCTGCTCGACCTGCTGTTGGCGGTGCTGCTGCTCGCCGCGAACGCGTTCTTCGTCGGCGCGGAGTTCGCGTTGATGTCGGCCCGCCGCGACCGGCTCGCGGCGATGGCCGAGTCCGGCGTGACCGCCGCGCGGACGGTGCTGCGGGCCAGCGGCGACCTGTCCCGGATGCTCGCGGCCGCCCAGCTGGGCATCACCGTGGCGTCGCTGCTGCTGGGCCGGCTCGGCGAACCCGCCGTCGCGCATCTCCTCGAGCGCCCGCTGGACTGGGTCGGGCTGCCGGCGGCGGTGCTGCACCCCATCGCGTTCGCGCTGTCGCTCGCGATGGTGGCCGTCGCGCACATGATGCTCGGCGAGATGGTGCCCAAGAACATCGCCCTCGCCGGCCCGGAGCGCGCCGCGACGCTGCTCGTGCCGCCGTTCCTCGTGTTCACCGCGGTGATGCGGCCGTTCATCGCGCTGTTCAACGCAATGGCCAACGGAGTACTGCGACTGGTGCGGGTCGAGCCGCGCAGCGAGCTGGAGATCGGATTCACCTCGGGCGAGCTGTCCGAGATGATCGCCGACTCACGCCGCGAGGGGCTGCTCGACGACGAGGAGTCCAGCCGGCTGGTCCGCGCCCTCGGCTCGGCCGACACGACGGTGGCCGACGTGCTCGTGCCGCTCGACGAGCTGATCACGTTGCCCGCCCGGCCGACCGTCGGTGATGTCGCCGACGCCGTCGGGCGCACCGGGTTCTCCCGGTTCCCGCTGCGCGGACCCGCCGGCAGGCTGACCGGATACCTGCACGTCAAGGACATCCTCGACGTCATGGACGACGCTGCCGCCGCCATCCCGCCGCAGCGGGTGCGTGGCCTGCCCGAGGTCCCCGCCGATGCCCGGCTCGACGAGGCGCTCACCGCACTGCGCAGCTCCCGCACGCACCTGGCCCTGGCGGTGACCGGCCGCGGCGAGACCGTCGGCCTGGTCACGATGGAGGACCTGCTGGAGAGCTATGTGGGCACCGTCCGCGACACCACCCACGCCTGACCCATCCCGCGAGTCGGGCCATCCCTGCGACCGAGTCGGGCCATCCCTGCGACCGAACCAGCCATCCCTGCGGGGAGCGGGCCACGTCGACCGCAGCGGGCCGCTCGACCACGGGCCAGCCGGTACGACCTGGCGAACCTCGGCTATCCGCCGGTGCGGATCGAGACCCCAGCCGGACGCACCGAGTACGCGCGCGCCCAGGCCGGGTTCGCGGAGCGGGCCGCACCGCTGCGGCAGTTGCTGGTCGCGCTGTGCGACGTCGTATCGGGTGACGTCGTGTCGGCTCGGCGCTCCGGTCAGGTCCGGTAGCAGTAGGAGTCCGACGACGCGTCGCCGCCCTGGAGCCGGACCTGGTGCGCGCGCAGTCCCCGGAAGTCGTCGCCGTGCGGGAAGAACGCCGGGTCGACCACCAGCCCACCCGCCGGGTCGGCGTCGATCTTGGCCATCCAGGCGCCGACGCCGTCCGGGTAGAACTGGTCGTCCCAGGACCCGTACAGCGAGTTCGTCACGTAGACCCGCCTGCCGTCCCGGCTGACCTCGACCATCTGCGGCCCCCCCGCCAACCGCTCCGCCGGCGCGGACGGGTGCGCCACCCGTCCGGTGATGCCGCCGAGGTGTACCGAGCCCACCTCGCGCGGCGTGCTCGGGTCGGCGACGTCGTACTGTTTGAGCTCGCCGGTGCCCCAGCAGGAGACGTAGAGCATCTGGTCGTCGACCGACAGGTCGATGTCGGTGACGAGTGGCGGGACCGCACCGAACGGCTGCAGCGCCGGCGGCAGGTCGGCCGGATCGGCGGGCTCGGCCGGGATGGTGATCACCTTGTCGACCGCCCAGACGTCGCCAACACGGTGCCAGCGCCACACCGACGCGGACAGGTCCGCAGTGGACACCACGACACCGACGAACCCGTAGCTGGCCTCCGGATCGTGGGCCGGACGCAGCTCCAGCACCATCTGGTGCTCGGCCCCGAGGTCGACGGCCTGGCGGTGCACACCCTTGTCGAGGTCCCAGAAGTGCAGGGTGTGGCCGTACTCGTTGGCCAGCAGCAGCTCGGGGTTGATCCCGTCCTCGATCATCGACGGGGTACCCCACTCGCTGGTGACCAGTGTGTTCTGGGTGAGGTGCCACCAGGCGTCGTAGGCCAGGTACTGCGGGCCACGGTCGGTCTCCCAGGCTCGCAGCACGTCGAACGTGTTGTGGTCCAGCAGCGCGATGCCGCCCGGGCCGTCGTTCCCGTTCGCCCCGCCGAGGCAGGACAGGAAGATTCCGTCCGGTCCGCAGTGCAGGGTGTGCGGGCGGGAGTAACCCGCCTTCGACGCCAGCTCCTCGGCAGTGATCGTCTTGACCAGCCGCGGTGCCGTCGGGTCGGGTCGGGTGTCGTAGACGTGCACGTTCGAGCTGCGCAGGCCGGGCAGCAGCAGGTAGCGGCGCGCCAGACCGTCCTCGCCCATGTCATGGCCCGCATGCAGCAATGCGCTCGAACAGGCGTTCCATCCGAAGTGGTGCAGCTCGTCGCCACGCGTCGGCAGGTCGGTCCAGCCGACGACCTGTCCGAACCGCTCGGACGTGGAGTCGACGTCGACGACGGTGAGCGCGTCGGGCTTCGCACCGGCGCGGTCGAACGCGACGACATAGGCGAGCCGCTCGGGCGGCGCGGCGATGGCCTCGGCCGGGCTGCGGTAGAACGTCGGGTCGGTCGCGTTGGTCACGGCTGCTCCTCGATCTCGGTACACCGGAGTGGGGCACGAGCATTAGCCGTATCACCGTCCTGCACGACCCGCAGTCCGCAGCACCCCGGATCACCGGACAGCGCCGGGGGTCACCAGAGCGAGACGCGTTCCTGCGCCGGACGGAACAGCCGGTCGCCCGGCACCAGACCGAACGCCTCGTAGAACCCCGGGACGTTGGTGACCACCCCGTTGGTCCGGTCCGGCGCGGGGCTGTGCGGGTCGGAGAGCAACTGCTGGCGCAGCGCGTCGTCGCGGATCTTGTCTCGCCACGCCTGCGCCCAGCCGAGGAAGAAGCGCTGGTCGCCGGTGAACCCGTCGAGCATCGGTGCGGCCGTGTCACCGAGCGCGTGGTGGTACGCCCGCAGGGACACCGTCACCCCGGACAGGTCGGCGATGTTCTCCCCGAGGGTGAGCTCGCCGTTCACCTTCCCGCCCTCCACCGGCGTGTACGCCCCGTACTGAGCGACCAACCCGGCCGTCCGCTCGGTGAACCGCCGCTCGTCCTCCGGCGTCCACCAGTCGCGCAGGTTGCCGGTGGCGTCGTACTTGCGCCCCTGGTCGTCGAAGCCGTGACTGATCTCGTGGCCGATCACGGCGCCGATCGCGCCGTAGTTGACGGCGTCGTCGGCGGCCGCGTCGAAGAACGGCGGTTGCAGGATCGCGGCCGGGAACACGACCTCGTTCAGTGTCGAGTTGTAGTAGGCGTTCACCGTCTGCGGGGTCATGAACCACTCGCCGCGGTCGACCGGTTTGCCCAGCTTGGCGGCCTCCCTGGCGAACTCCACCGCCGCGGAGCGGGCCACGTTCCCGATCAGGTCGTCGCGACGGACCTCCAGCGCGGAGTAGTCCTTCCAGGTGGTCGGATAGCCGATCTTGACGGCGAGCTTGGCCAGCTTGTCACGGGCCTCGACCTTGGTGGCCTCGCTCATCCAGTCCAGCTGGTCGATCGACGTGCGATAGGTGGCCAGGAGGTTGCCGACCAGCGCGTCGATCCGCTGCTTGGCCTCCGCCGGGAAGTGCCGCTCGACGTAGCGGCGCCCGACCGCCTCCCCCATCTCCGCGTTGACCAGGGACACCGCGCGCTTCCAACGCGGGCGCTGCTCGGGACGGCCCTGCAACACCTTGCCGTGGAACTCGAAGGCCGCATCGGCGAACGCGGTACTCAGGTAGGCGGCATCGTCGTCGGCAGCGGTGAACTTGAGGTACGCCTTCCAGTCCTGCATCGGCACGTCGGTGAGCGCGGAGCCGAGCGCGGTGAAGAAGCTCGGCTCGCCGATCACCAGCGCGTCGGTGCTGATCCCGGCGGCGTCGAGGAACCGGGGCCACTCGAGTCCGGGCGCCTGCGCCACCGGGAACTTGTTGTAGGACGCCACCGGGTCACGCAGCGCCACCTTCGTCCACTGGGCCTTGGCCAGCCGGGTCTCCAGGGCGAGCACCCCGGCTGCGGCGTGGTCCCCGTCGGCCACCCCCGCCAGGCCGAGCAGCTGGCTGACATAACCGCGGAAGCGGTCCCGGATGGTGACGTAGCGCGAGTCGGTGAGCAGATAGTAGTCGCGGTCGGGCAGGGTGGTCCCGGCCTGGTCGGCGCCGGCCACGTAGGCGACGGCGTTGCGCGCGTCCTGGCCGATGGCGAACGCGACCGGGCTCGACAACCCGGCCCTGGCCCGGTGGCCGAAGTAGGCGGCGAGGTCGGCCGGACTGGTGAGCGCGTCGATCCGGGCGAACTCGGCGGCCAGCGGCGCCGCCCCGAGCTGGTCCAGCCGCGCGGGATCGAGGAAGCTGGCATACAGGTCGGAGATCTTGCGCGCCTCCGGGTCGGCACCGGGATCGGCCTCGGCGATCTCCCGGACGTCAGCCTGGGACTTCTCGGTGAGCCGGTCGAACGTCCCGTATGAGGAGCGGTCGGGTGGGATCTCGGTGGAACGCAGCCACGTGCCGTTGACGAAGCTGAACAGGTCGTCCTGCGGACGCACACCACGGTCCAAGCCGGCCAGGTCCAACCCGGAGGGCGGCGCGACCGGGGCCGGGGCCGGGGCGACCGGGGCCGGTGCGCACGCCGGGACCAGCGCCAGGGCGGTGAGGATCGCGACGAAGGCGGCAGCGCGTCTCATAGCTCCGGAACCTACGGCGCGCGCCGGCCCGGACAAAGCAGGACTCCCCCGTCGTGGCGGCCGAGCACGTGTGCTCACGTTGGGTAGGCGCTCACCGGTGGGCACGAACAGACGAGGTTCCGGTCGCCGTGAGCCTGGTCGACCCGGCGCACCGGCGGCCACACCTTGCGGTCGTGCACGCCCGGCGTCGCGCCGGTGGGGAACGCCGCCTGCTCGCGGCCGTACGGGTGGTCCCATTTGTCGGCGAGGCAGGCCGCGGTGTGCGGGGCGCCGCGCAGCGGGTTGTCCGTCACCGGCCATTCCCCGCTCGCGACCCGGTCGATCTCGCCGCGGATCCCGATCATCGCGTCGACGAACCGGTCGAGCTCGGCGAGGTTCTCGCTCTCGGTCGGCTCGACCATCAGCGTGCCGGCCACCGGGAACGACATCGTCGGGGCGTGCAGGCCGTAGTCGGCGAGCCGCTTGGCGACGTCGTCGACCGTCACGCCGGTTTTTCTGGTGAGCGCGCGAAGGTCGAGGATGCACTCGTGGGCGACGAACCCGTCGGCACCGGAGTAGAGCACCGGGTAGTGCTCGCCGAGCCGCCGCGCCACGTAGTTCGCCGCCGCGACCGCGGTCAGCGTGGCCCGGCGCAGCCCGGTCAGGCCCATCATCCGCAGGTAGGCCCACGAGATCGGCAGCACGCCCGGGCTGCCGTGCGGCGCCGCCGACACCGGGCCCACCACGCCACGCCCGGGCAGGAACCCGACCAGGTGCTCGGCCACTGCCAACGGCCCGACACCGGGGCCGCCGCCGCCGTGCGGGATACAGAAGGTCTTGTGCAGGTTGAGATGGCTGACGTCGCCGCCGAACGCACCGGGGCGGGCCAGCCCGACCAGGGCGTTGAGGTTCGCCCCGTCGACGTAGACCTGCCCACCCGCGGCGTGCACGGCATCGCAGACCTCGCGCACCGACGTCTCGTACACCCCGTGCGTCGACGGGTAGGTGATCATCAGGGCCGCCAGCCGGGCGGCCTGCTCGGTGATCTTGGAACGCAGGTCGGCCAGGTCGACGTTCCCGGCCGGGTCGGTGCCCACCACGACCACCCGCATCCCGGCCAGCACCGCCGACGCCGCGTTGGTGCCGTGCGCGCTGGCCGGGATCAGGCAGACGTCGCGCTGCTCGTCACCGCGGGAGCGGTGGTAGGCGGTGATCGCGAGCAGGCCCGCGAGCTCACCCTGGCTGCCGGCGTTGGGCTGCAGCGACACGGCAGCGTAGCCGGTGAGCTCGGCCAGCCAGCTCTCCAGCTGGGAGATCAGCTCGAGCGTCCCGGCCGCGTCCGCGGCGGGCGCGAACGGGTGCAGGTCGGCGAACGCGGGCCAGCTGATCGGTTCCATCTCGGCGGCCGCGTTGAGCTTCATCGTGCAGGAGCCGAGCGGGATCATCGTGCGGTCCAGCGCCAGGTCGGCGTCGGCGAGGCGACGCAGCCAGCGCATCAACGCCGTCTCGCTGCGGTGGTCGTGGAACACGGGGTGGGTGAGGTACTCCGACGTGCGGGCCGGCGGGGCGGGCAGTGCGTCGGGGGTGTCGCGGTCCACCGCATCGACGTCGGGGACGGCCACCCCGAACGCCGCCCAGACCGTCTGCAGATGCGCGACCGTGGTCAGCTCCGAACAGGCGACGCCGACGACGTCGCCGGAGACCCGGCGCAGCGCGATCCCGGCGGCGTGGGCGGCGCCGACGACCGCGTCCGCCCGCTGCGGCACCCGCGCGAGCACGGTGTCGAAGAAGGCCGGGTGCTCGATCGGCACCCCACCCGCCCGCAGCCCGGCGGCCAGCACCGCGGCCATCCGGTGCGCCCGCCGCGCGATGCGCGCCAGCCCGTCCGGGCCGTGGTACACGGCGTAGCAGGCGGCGACGACGGCGAGCAGCACCTGCGCGGTGCAGATGTTGCTCGTCGCCTTCTCCCGGCGGATGTGCTGCTCGCGGGTCTGCAGCGCCAGCCGCAGCGCCGGGCGGCCGTCCGCGTCGCGGGACATCCCGACCAGCCGTCCGGGAAGCTGGCGGGCCAGCCCGGCGCGCACCGACAGGAAACCGGCGTGCGGGCCGCCGAACCCGAGCGGAACGCCGAAACGCTGGGTGCTGCCGACGGCGGCGTCGGCACCGAGCTCGCCGGGCGGGGTCAGCAGGGTGAGCGCGAGCAGGTCGGCGGCCACCGCGACGAGCGCGCCGCGCTCGTGCGCGGCCTCGACCAGCGGCGCGAGGTCGCGCACCATCCCGGATGCGCCGGGGTAGCTCAGCAGCACGCCGAAGTGCTCGCCGTCGGGCAGCCCGCCCGACACGTCCGCGACCTCGATGCGGATCCCCAGCGGCGCGGCCCGGGTCGCCAGTACCTCGATGGTCTGCGGCAGCGTGTCCGCGTCGACGACGAACCGGTCGGACGTCGAACGCCCGGCCCGGCGCAACAGCATCATCGCCTCCGCGGTGGCGGTCGCCTCGTCGAGCAGCGACGCGCCGGCGACCGGGAGCCCGGTGAGGTCCGCGACCATCGTCTGGAACGTCAACAGCGCCTCCAGGCGACCCTGGCTGACCTCGGGCTGGTAGGGGGTGTAGGCGGTGTACCAGGCCGGGTTCTCCAGCACGTTGCGGCGGATCACCGCGGGGGTACGGGTGCCGGCGTAGCCGAGCCCGATCATCGGTACGGTCACGGTGTTGCGCTCGGCCAGCGCGCGCAGCTCGGCCAGCATCGCGGCCTCGGTTGCCGGCTCCGGCAGGCTCAGGACAAGGTCGCGGTCGCGGATGTCGGCGGGTAGCAACGTGGCGGCCAGCTCGTCCAGCGAGCCGACGCCGACCACGGCGAGCATCCGACCCAGCTCGTCGGGACGTGGGCCGATGTGCCGGTCGACGAACGGGGTGTCACGCTCCAGCGCAGACAGTGACTCCCGCGACGGGGACTCCGGCAACGGGGACCCGTGCGGCGGTACGGCGAGCTGGGGGCTCATGGCGTCGACCTCTCGGACTGCGGGCGCGGGCAGCTGCCCTCCCCCTCTGTCCGTACCCCGTGACCGGGGCGCCTGAGAGATTCACCCGGCTGCAGCGCTACGCATCGGCCGGGCTTTCCCCGTCGGCGGACGATGGCAGGATGCCGCCGTCGCTTTCCAGAGGCGTCTCGTCCGCGCGGTCCGTGCTGCCTGAGAGGTTCCGGGGAGGAGTTGCTCCTTCGGCGCCCGGGCCTGGCCGGGTCTCTCCCGCGCAGGTTCGGCGACTACAGCGACGAGCCTACGTCGACAACGACGTTGTTGCTGTTTCAGGCACCCAAAAACAGCAACAACGTCGTTGTCGACGCCGGGTCAGGAGATCGCGCGACGGACCCGGCGCCGGGACAGCTCGTCCTCCGGCGAGTCGTCGATGCTGCCGCCGTCGGCGCGCTCGGCCGGGAAGTCCTTGATCGAGCCGGTGACCTCCCGCATCGCGCCGCTCACCGCGATGCCGAACACGCCCTGCCCCCCTTGCAACAAGTCGTTGACCTCCTCCGGGGAGGAGCATTCGTAGACCGTGGTGCCATCGCTGAACAGGGTGATACCGGCCAGGTCCCGGATGCCGCGACGCCGCAGGTGCTCCACCGCGACCCGGATGTTCTGCAGCGAGACCCCGGCGTCGAGCAGCCGCTTGACGACCTTCAGGACCAGCACATCCTTGAACGAGTAGAGGCGCTGGCTGCCCGAACCCGCGGCACCCCGGATCGAGGGGACGACGAGCCCGGTGCGCGCCCAGTAGTCCAGCTGCCGGTAGGTGATTCCGACGACCTGACAGGCCGTCGGGCCGCGGAAGCCCAGTAACTGGTCCGCCACGCCGTCGAGGCCCTCGTCGACCATCGGGTCGGGGAAGAGCTCGCCCTGTGCGGGGACGTCTGGCGGGGACGCGTCCACGGCCCTCCCTCCCGCCGGTCCGGCGCCGCATGCGTCGTCGGACTCCACGTGCCGGTTGATGTCCCGACCGTAAGCGGGTGGCCGCGTACGGTCAACGCGGCGCGCCGCCACGGGTCACCCGAAGCCGGGCGTGTCACTCCTCGACCGGGTGACGTCACCCGGCGCTAGCCGGGTTGGGCGCCGCGGAAGTCCTCCGGTGATATCGAGTCGAGAAACTCGCGGAACTTCTCGACCTCGTCCTCCTGCTCGTCGGGGATGATCAGCCCGGCCTCGGACAGCACGCTCTCCTCCGCGTGGATCGGCACTCCGACCCGCAGCGCGAGGGCCACCGAGTCGCTCGGTCGCGCCGAAACCTTGACCCCGCCGTCGAAGACCAGCTCGGCGTAGAAGGTGCCCTCCTGGAGATCGGTGATCCGAACCTGCTCGAGCCTGCGGCCCAGCGCGCCGACCACGTCCTTCAGCAGGTCGTGGGTCAGCGGCCGGGCCGGCTTGACGCCCTGCTGCTCCAGCGCGATTGCGGTGGCCTCGACCGAGCCGATCCAGATCGGCAGGTACCGGTCACCGCTGGTCTCCCGCAGCAGCAGGATGGGCTGGTTCGCGGGCAGTTCGACCCTGACTCCGACAACGCGCATCTCGCTCACGACGTCACCTCACTCCGGTCGGGGGCCACTGTGGCGAGCATTCGGCTGCGCTGTCCGGTCCGCTCGCTCATGCGCCCACCTCCTCACCCCATCGTGCGTCTGCCCGCCACCGAGGCGGTGGATCGAGCAGTTCGGTCGACCCGAACAGATCCGTCCCGAACAACCGGCGGCAGCCGTCTGACCCCTTCGACGCTACACGGGGGACAGGGCCACGCGCGCCTCTGAGACGGGCGGATCCGCAACCGAAATCCCGGCCGGTCAGCGTCGGCGTCCTCCGGGTTCCGGCGGCCCGGTCAGGAAGACGAGCCGGAACTTACCGATCTGCACCTCGTCGCCGCTGGCGAGCACGGCGGTGTCCACCGGCTCCCGGTTGACATAGGTCCCGTTGAGACTGCCGACATCGACGACGACGAACTCACCGGTGTCCCGACGGAACTCCGCGTGTCGCCGGGAGACGGTGACGTCATCGAGGAAGATGTCGCTGTCCGGGTGGCGTCCCGCGCTGGTGGTCGGCCGGTCCAGCAGGAACCGGGAGCCGGCATTGGGCCCCCGTTTGACCACCAGCAGCGCCGAGCCCGGGGGCAGCGCGTCGACCCCGGACAGCGGCTGCTCGGCAACCTGCGGTTCGGCGTCGGCGAGGAAGTCCGCCCGAAACACCGACGTGGTCTCCGGAGCACGCTCCGGCGGTACGCCGGGCCCGTCGTTCGTGGTCACCTCGCGGTTCTCCTCCTGGAGTGGTGGTTCTGTTCGGTACGCCGCAAACCTACTGTGCAGCCGGTGTTCACGGCCGGTCAACCAGCTGGCGGTATGCTGTGGCGTCGAGCAGGCCGCCGAGCTGGGCGGCCCCATCGGCCAGCCGCAGCTCAACGATCCAGCCCGCCCCGTACGCCCCCGAGTTGACCAGCTCGGGACTGCCCTCCAGCGCGTCGTTGACCGCGACGACCTCACCGGCGAGGGGGGCGTAGATGTCCGACACGGACTTGGTGGACTCGACCTCACCGAGCGGGTCACCCGCCGCGAAGCCGGCGCCGACGGTGGGGAGCTGCACGAAGACGACGTCTCCGAGCTGTTCCTGCGCGTGGTCGGTGATCCCGATCCGGACAACTCCGCCGCCCAGCTCCCGCACCCACTCATGGGCCTCGGTATAGCGGAGGTCGTCGGGGATCATGCCGGGCAGCCTAGAGCATGTCCGGTGGGTCAACGCTGCCAGGCGGAGTGCGCAGCGCGAGCGCGAACTGCCCCAGGTAGAGCAGTCCGGTCCACAGGTAGAGCGCCACCCCCCAGGCCGCGAACGCGTACCCGAAGGCCCGCGCCACCTCGGCGAAGCCCCCGTTGCCCTGCCCGAGCAGCACCAGCGGGAACGCGTAGAGCAGCTGGAACGTCGCGGCCTTGCCCAGGTAGCGCACGACGAACGGACCGTACCCGCGGCGGCGCAGCACCAGCACACACAGACCGAGGACCACGTCGCGGGCCACCAACACCAGCACCACCCACCACGGTACGAGCTGGCGGACGCCGAGCGCGACGAGCGCGGCCAGGATGTAGAGCCGGTCCGCGGCCGGGTCGAGCAGCGCGCCGAGGCTGCTGTACTGGCCGAGCAGCCGGGCGAGCTTGCCGTCGAGCCAGTCGGTGGCCCCACCCACCGCGAGCACGACGATCGCCCAGCCGTCGGCGCGCGGACCCAGCAGCAGGTAGAGGAACAGCGGGACCCCGGCCAGCCGGAGTGCGCTGAGCAGGTTCGGGACCGTGAGCACTCGGTCGGCGCCGGCTCCGGGGACGATGTGCCGTGTCCGTGCCTCGGCCGCCACGGCGTCAGCCTACGAGGTGGTGCCTCCGCCGAGCTCCTCGCCTCCACGCGCGGGCGACGGCACGATGGCGGCATGGATGCTTCCGGGCCGGGAACCGTGATCTCCACGGCCCACGCCTTTCGAACGGTGATCATGTATGGCGGACGCGGTCATGGGCGCGACGGAGGAGGGCACGTGGCAAACCAGACGGGGTCTCGATGAACGGGGCCCAGGCACTGATCCACACCCTGGTCGACGGGGGGGTCGACGTCTGCTTCGCCAACCCCGGCACCTCGGAGCTGCACTTCGTGGCCGCGTTGGACACCGCCGCGCGGATGCGCGGCGTGCTCACCCTGTTCGAGGGGGTCGCGACGGGTGCCGCCGACGGCTACGCCCGGATGGCCGCCCGGCCCGCCGCCACCCTGTTGCACCTGGGACCCGGACTGGGCAACGGGCTGGCCAACCTGCACAACGCCCGGCGGGCCGGCACCCCGGTCGTCAACGTCGTCGGTGACCACGCGACGTTCCACAAGCGCTACGACGCGCCGCTGGAATCCGACATCGACGCGATCGCCGGGTCGGTGTCGGGGTGGGTGCGGCGCAGCGCGCGCGCCGCGGACGTCGGGACCGACGCGGCCGAGGCCGTCACCGCCGCATGCGGCCCACCCGCCCAGGTGGCCACCCTGATCCTGCCCGCCGACGTCTCGTGGTCCGAGACGGCCACACCCGGCACCCGTCCCGAGCCCGCCCCATCGCCGGGCCGCGAGCGCCTCGACGCGGTCACCCTGCAGGCCGCGGCCGAGGCGCTGCGCTCGGACGCGCGCTGCCTGCTGCTCATCGGCGGCGGGGCCACCCGCGAGCCCGGACTGGCCGCCGCCACCCGAATCGCGGCGGCCACCGGAGCCGCGCTGCTGGCCGAGACGTTTCCCGCGCGGCTGGAGCGCGGCGCCGGGGTGCCGCCGGTGGACCGGCTGGGTTACTCGGCTGCCGCGGCGACCCACCAACTCGGCGGGATCGAGCACCTGGTCCTGGTCGGGGCGAGGTCGCCGGTGACCTTCTTCGGTTATCCCGACAAGCCCGGCGACCTGGTCCCGCGGGGCTGTCGGGTGCACGGGGTCGCGCCGCCCGACGGAGCGGTGGTCGCCGCGCTGGAGGTGCTGGCCGACCTCGTCGCTGCCGGCGTCGAGGCGCCGCGCGTGGCGCCCGCCCGGCCGGAGCTGCCCGCCGGCCCGCTCACCGCGGCGACCGCGGCGGCGGTCGTCGGGGCGCTGCTGCCCGAGGGCGCGATCGTCGTCGACGAGGCGATCACCTCCGGGGCCGGCCTGGCCGGGGCCACGGCCGGGGCGCCTCGACACGACTGGCTGACGCTGACCGGTGGCTCGATCGGCTACGGGCTACCCGCCGGGATCGGCGCCGCGATCGCCTGCCCGGACCGGCCGGTGTGGTGCCTGCAGGCCGACGGTGCCGCGATGTACACGATCTCCGCGCTCTGGACCCAGGCCCGCGAGGGCCTGGACATCACCACGGTGATCTATCACAACTCGGCCTACGCGATCCTGCGGACGGAGTTGGCGCTCCTCGGGACCACCCGGCAGGGTGACCGCGCTCGCGCGCTGCTCGACCTCGGACGCCCGCGGCTCGACTTCGTCGCCATCGCCACCGGAATGGGCGTACCCGCGGTCGCGGCCACCACCGCCGAGGAGCTCGCCGATGCGCTGCGCCGGGCGACGGCCGAGCCCGGCCCGCACCTGGTCGAGGCGGTCGTCCCGGCGCTCGTGCCATGATCCGATCGGAAGAATGCCGCAACGGGTCGGTGACGGCTCGTCACGGCCCACAATCCGGTCATCGCGTGCAACGGGCCGCTCAGCGCGCAACGGTCCGAATGCCGGCGGGACAGGACCGAGCTGCGCCTCTACAGTGACGTGGAAGGTAACGCAGGGGGTCCAGTTGGGTGCGGGATGATCACATCGACGGCAGAGATGACGGCCGGCGATCACGTCTGCGCTGTGCCGGTCAGCGACGAGCAGCTCTGGGAGCTCACCGCCGAGTTCGTCGCCGCCGGGCTCGCCCGGGGTGAGCAGGTCGTCTACTTCGATGACGGCACTGCAGGCTCCGTGCTGGGCAGGCTGGCGGCGGACCGGGTGCGGGTGGCCCGGCCACTGCACACCGGCCAGCTCGAGATCGTCCCGTCCGCGATCACCCGGCAGGTGTTCCACACCCCGGTGCCCGAGGCGAGGGAGATACTCCGGGCGAAGATCGACCAGGCGGAGGCCGACGGCTACACCGGGTTCCGGATGACCGGACAGTGGAGCTACGGCATGTCCCGACCGGTGGGAGCGGTACCCTTCACCGACTACGATGCGGCGCTGCACACGCTCGTCCGTGAGCGATCGATGATCCTCTTGTGCCTCTATGATCAGCGGCGTTACACCAACGCCCAGATCGAGGAGCTGCGCGCCGTGCACCGGGACGAGCTCGACGCCCCGAACACGTATGACGACGGCCTGCTGCGCGTCACCCGCACCGGATCCAGCACCGCGCGGCTGGCGGGTGAGATCGACCACAGCAACCGTCCGGTGATCGCCCGCCTGCTCGAGGCCGCGCTCGACGAGGCGTTGCGCGCGCACTCCGCGTCCACCGACATCGAGCTGAACCTGGCGTCGCTGCGCTTCCTCGACGTCGCCGCTGCGGTCAGCCTGGTGCACGCCGCCGAGGAGTTCCCCTCCACCCACCGCCTCGTGCTGGTCGACGTCACCCCACGGGTCGGGCGGGTGCTCGACCGTTGCGGCGCACCGTTCGCCGCCCAGCTACTGGTACGCGAGATCGACGAGCCCCGCGAACCGGTGCTCGACGCGACGCGTCGGTTCGACCCCTCCGGTGCCGGCTCGGACCGCGATGAGCCCGAGGCGATCCGGTGAGGGTCGAGACCACCCGGGTGGCCAACCCGGTGCGGCTGCAGCACATGGCGGGGTTCTACGACTCCATGCCCGACCTGGTCGGCCAGGCGCTGCCGCTGGTCTCCGCCGCGTTCGCGCGCGCAGAGCCGGTTGCGCTCGCGGTCCGCCCGACCACCGAGCGGGCGCTGCACGACGTGGCCGGCGGCGCGGCAGGTTTCGTCACGCTCGAGTCCGCGGCGACGGCCCGCGGCTCCGGGCAGACCATGGCCACCCGCCGGGCCCGGCAGCTGCGCGAGCTCACCGCGGCCGGTGCGGTCACCGTCCTCACCGAGCACGACCACGAACTGGACGGCGTCGACGGCCGCTACTGGACCGAGCTGGATGCCGCGCAGAGCATCGCACTGGGTGACCTGCCGGTCAGCCTGGTCTGCTTCTTCCCCCAGTTCCCGCTGCACCTGGAGATCCTCGACGGTGCCCGGCGCAACCATCCGCAGCTGCTGGTGGCCGGGGAGCGGCGGCGCAACCCTGCGCATCGCAGCCCGCGGGACGTGCTGGCCGCCATCCCGGCGTCCACCCCGCTGCTGCTCGGCCCGCCCGAGGTCACCCTGACGTATACGGCCTGGCAACTGCACGACGTGCGCTGCGCGGTCGAGCAGGTGCTTGCCGACGTCCCGACGTTCGTGGCCACCCGCATCGAGGACGTCGTGCTCGCGGTGAACGAGGTGGCGACCAACGCCGTCGAGCACGGCGGGCACCAGGCCCGGCTGGCGCTGTGGGTCGACGACGACGAGCTGGTCTGCGAGGTGCATGACATCGGCACCCTGGTCGAACCGCTGCCGGGGATGCGCGCGCCGCATCCGTCGCAGCCCCGTGGTCGGGGACTGTGGATCGCGCGGCAGCTCTGCGATGTGCTCCACATCTGGTGGGACGCGCAGGGAACCCACGTCCGGCTGCATGCGGGTCCATGAGCTAACCTCAGCTGTCGCCACCCGGACGGCCCTCTCCTGGCCGGAAGTGTGACGCAATGGCCCTTGGCAAGCCGCATGCGGGAAGAGAACACTCGATGGCGGACTCGGGTGCCTTCGAGGCGTGCGAACGAGTCAACCGGCGTGCGAACGAGTAAAGCGGCGTGCGAACGAGTGAACAGAGCAATACCACCAGCGGGGATACCTATGTCTGACCTTCATCGACGATCCGACACGCCGCACCGGGTGTGCGTGCTGGGGTCGTTCACTTCGGCGTGCGATTCCACGATGGTCCCGCTCGGGGTGGACCCCCGCCGGCTGGTCGCCTATCTCGCCGTGCACCGCCGTCCCCAGCCGCGCCCGGCGCTGGCCGCCGACCTCTGGCCGGGCGTCCCGGTCGTCACGGCGCTGCGCCTGCTGACCGACGCCGTGGAGGCCGTCGAGGTACCCGGGCTACTCGCGCAGACCGGCAACCGAGCCGCGATCGATGAGAGCTTCCTCGCGCTGGCGGCCGACGTCGAGGTGGACCTCGACGAGGCGATGGCCGTCATCCGCACGTTGCCCGACCGCCGCGACGCCGGGCCCGCGGACATCGGCCCGCTGAGCCGGGACATCCTGCCGTCCTGGACGTCGTTGTGGATCGTGGTCGAGCGTGAGCGGTTCCGTCAGCTCCGGCTGCACGCGGTCGAGGAGCTCAGCCAGCGCCTGACCGCGGTGGCCCGGTTCGACGACGCGATCACCGTCGCCCTGCTCGCCGTGCGGGCCGCACCGAGTCGGAAGTCCGCCCGCCGAGCGCTCATCGAGGCGCACCTCGCCCACGGCAACATCGCCGACGCGGTCGCCCAGTACGACGAGTACCGCGAGCTGCTCCGCTCCAGCGTCGGCGGCCCGGTCGCCTCCAACCTCGACGGGATCCTGCCCGCGTACCCGACGTGGCCGGTGGTCCGCGGTTTCCGTCGCCCGGTGCAACGCTCGGCGGTCACGCTGCCCGGCCTGCGCTCGATCCGCAACGCTCCCGCCGCCTCGGGCCGGCGCCTCGTCAGCGGTGGCTCGGTGCCCGGCGCAGTCCGCTGATCCCGGTCGCATAGCGGCCACCGCCGGTCACTGGGTGAGCGGGATCTCGAAGCAGGCCACGGTCCCCGCGCCCGTCCCGGACAGCTCGACATGCTGCGCGAGCTCGCGGATCATCGCGAGGCCGCGGCCGCGGTAGCCCTTGGTGACCGGTGCGGGTCGCCAGCTGCCGTGGTCGGTGACCCGTACGGCCACGACCGGGGACGGAACGCCGGTGCCGCCCCGACGCAGCGCGAGCTCGATTTCCACGTCACCACGGGGCAGGTCGCGGTAGGCGTGCTCGACCGCGTTCGCCGCTGCTTCGCCGACGGCGAGCTGGAGGTCGATGAGCGCCTCGGGCCCGACCCCGACGCGCTCCGCCCACTCGACGACCGCGGTGCGGATCTGGCTGAGCTGGTGGGGGTCGGCGACCCGACGCAGCTGCAACGCCGGGTCGTCGCCGGCGTCGCCGTCGTCGGTACGTCCTCGCACGTCGTCGAACCCTCCCGTCCCCCTCATACGGGTAGGTATCCCGGCCCGGCGGGGGGTCAAACACGCGTACCGGTGTCGGGAGCCCGCCGGTCGGGGTATAGGTACGACATGAACATGAAGAAATCCCGCGAACCCGAGTTGACCGGCCCTTTGCGGTTCGCCTACAAACCGGTGGGGTTGATCTCCGGGATGCTCAGCGGCCTGCTGGCCGGTCAGGTGTTCCAGGTGATCTGGAAGCGGGTGTCGCACGAGGACGAGACCCCGGAGCCACTGTCGGACAACTACGGCACCCGCGAGGTGCTGATCGCGGCGGCCCTGCAGGGTGCGGTGTTCGGGGTGGTCAGGGCGGCTGTTGACCGCTACGGGATGAGGGCGTTCCGGCGCTTGCTGGAGTAGCCCCCACCCGGCGTCGCGGGACCGGCCTGAGTGCTCAGGCCAGCGCCCGCAGCCGGGGCACCACGTCCTCGGTGAGCTGGCCGAGGAACCGTTCCTGGTCGTCGCCGGGGCCGTGGAAGACCAGGTGGTTGAGTCCCGCGTCGAGGTAGGGGGTGATCTGGGCCATCGCCTGCGCCGGATCCGAGGCCACGATCCAGCGCTTCGCGACCTGCTCGATCGGCAGCTCGTCGGCGAGGCGCTCCATCTCCGATGCGGAGTCGACGCTGTTCTTCTGCTCGGCGGAGAGCGACAGCGGCGCCCAGAAGCGGCAGTTCTCCAGGGCCCGTTCAGGGTCCCGGTCGTAGGACATCTTGATCTCGATCATCTTGTCGATCCGGGCCGGGTCGCGCTCCGCGGCGGCCGCACCCTGCGCCACGGCGGGAAGCAGCGTGTCTGCGTAGAGGTCCAGGCCTTTGCCCGAGGTGCAGATGAAACCGTCCCCGACCCGGCCGGCGTACCTGGCAACGACGGGGCCGCCGGCGGCGACGTACACGGGCACCGGCTCGGCGGGCCGGTCGTAGATCCGCGCGTTGACCAGCCGGTGGTACTCGCCGTCGAAGTTGACGTTGTCGCCGGTCCAGAGCTCCCGGATCAGCCGGACCGCCTCCCGCAACCGGGCGAAGCGCTCCGTGAACTCGGGCCAATCCATGCCCGACACCGCAATCTCGTTGAGCGCCTCACCGGTACCCACCCCGAGCAGCACCCGGCCGTCGAAGAGCAGCGACATCGTGGCGAACGCCTGCGCGAGCACCGCCGGGTGGTAACGGAATGTCGGGGTCAGCACGCTGGTGCCGAGCTGCACCCGGTTCGTGCGCGCCCCCAGCGCCGCGAGGCAGGACAGCGCGAACGGAGCATGCCCGCCCTCCTGGCGCCACGGCAGGAAGTGGTCCGAGATCAGCACGCTGTCCAGCCCGGCCTGCTCGGCAGCCACCCCGTACGCCACCAGCTGTCGCGGTCCGAACTGCTCCGCCGAGGCCTTGTAACCGATCTTCAGGCGCACGCCGCGTTCCTTCCCGTCGACTTCTGTGGACAAGCCTGCTACAGACGTGACCCTGGTGCCGGGTGTGCAGGAGGTGGTGCCGGGTACCCACGCCGGTAGCACGGTGAGGAGTGGGAATGACGACCGATCATGGCGAGGGGCGCCGAGGTGGGGCGAAGCCTTCCCGAGTACGTCGCCGCGTTACCGGAGTCTGCGCGCTCACCGCGCTGGGCGGGCTGTTGTTCGGCTACGACACCGGCGTGGTGTCCGGAGCCCTGCTGTTCCTCAAGAACGACTTCGGTGGGCTGTCGTCGTTCCAGCAGGAGCTGGTCACCAGCCTGCTGCTGGTCGGCGCCGCCATCGGGGCGCTGGTCGCGGGGCGGGTCGCCGACCGCATCGGCAGGCGGGCCACCATCGCCGCCACCGCCGTGATCTTCATCGTCGGGGTGCTGCTCGCCGCGCTGTCACCGGCGTTCTTCGCGCTGCTCATCGCGCGGGTGCTGATCGGCATCGGTGTCGGTTCCGCGTCGATGGTCGTGCCGCTCTACATCGGCGAGGTCGCTCCGCCGCGCCTCCGCGGTGCCCTGGTCAGCTTCAACCAGCTCGCCATCACCCTCGGCATCGTCGTGTCCTACCTCGTCGACTACGGGCTGGCGTCGACGGCGAACTGGCGGCTGATGTTCGGCCTCGCGGTGATCCCCGCGCTGATCCTGCTCGTCGGGATCCTGCTGGAGAAGGAGAGCCCGCACTGGCTGATCGCCCAGGGCCGTGAGGCGCAGGCCCGCGCAACCCTGCGCACATTGCGCGACGAGGGCTCCATCGACGAGGAGATCGACGAGGTCAAGGACGTCAACGCCACCGAGCAGGCTGCCACCGGCCGCGACCTGCTCGCGGGCCGGGTCCGGCCGGCGCTGTGGGTAGGTCTGCTGCTCGCCGTGTTCCAGCAGATCACCGGGATCAACACGGTGATCTACTACGCGCCCACCCTGCTGGCGAACGCCGGGCTGGGCAACAGCGCCGCGCTGCTGGCCAACGTGCTCGTCGGCGCGGTCAATGTCGCGCTGACGATCGTCGCGATCCTGTTGCTGGACCGGGTCGGCCGTCGCCCGCTGCTGCTCACCGGAACCGCCGGGATGGTGGTGGGCATGATTGTCGTCGCGCTCGCGTTCCTCGGTGGCGGCCAGCTCGGCGGGACCAGCGCGATCGTGGCGGTGATCGGGCTGCTGGTCTACACCGGCTCGTTCGCGGTCGGGCTCGGGCCGGTGTTCTGGCTGCTCATCGCGGAGATCTACCCGCTGCGGATCCGGGGAAGAGCGATGAGCGTGGCCACGATCGCCAACTGGGCGGCCAACTTCGTGGTGACGATCTCGTTCCTGTCCCTGGTCAACGCGATCGGCGGGTTCGGGGTGTTCCTGATGTTCGCCGGGCTCACCGCCGTTGCGTGGGTGTACTTCTGGCGCAAGGTGCCCGAGACCAAGGGCCGCAGCCTGCAGCAGATCGAGCGCGACCTCACGGCGTCCCCGGTGGGTTAGCCGGTCGGACGGCAACGCCGGCAGCACGAAGGCACTGGTCACACGAAGGCACTGGTCACACGAAGGCACTGGTCACACGAAGGCACTGGTCACACGAAGGCACTGGTCACACGAAGGCACTGTGCCCGGTGATCGCCCGGCCCACGACCAGGGTGTTGATCTCCCGGGTTCCCTCGAACGAGTACAGCGCCTCGGCGTCGGCGAAGTACTTCGCGACGCCGTAGTCGAGCACCACCCCGTTCCCGCCGACGACCTGGCGGGCCAGCGCGACCGTCTCCCGCATCCGGGTGGTGCAGAACTCCTTGGCCAGCGCGGCGTGCTCGTCGCGGGCCTCGCCCGCGTCCTGCATGGCCGCGAGCCGCACCGCCATCCCCAGCGCGCCGGTGATGTTGCCGAGCATCCGGACCAGCAGGTCCTGCACGAGCTGGAAGCCCGCAATCGGACGGCCGAACTGCGCACGCCCCTTCGCGTACTCGAGGGCGATCTCGTAGGCCGCCATCATCGTGCCGGTCGAGCCCCAGGCCACCCCACCGCGGGTGCGACGCAGGACCTTGTTGGTATCGGCGAACGAGCGTGCGCCCGGCAACCGGTCGGCCTCGGGTACCCGGACGCCGGACAGCACGATGTCGGCGTTCTGCACGGTCCGCAGTGACACCTTGTTCTCGATCTTCGTGGTGGTCATGGCGGGGTTGTCCGGCGTGACGACGAACCCCTTGACCGAGTCGTCGGCGACGTCACGGGCCCAGATCACCACGAGGTCGGCGAACGTCGCGTTGCCGATCCAGCGCTTCTCGCCGTCGAGCACCCATTCGTCCCCGTCCCGACGGGCCGTGGTCTCCAACCCCCGGGACACGTCGGAGCCACCGTGCGGCTCGGTCAGCCCGAACGCGCCGATCATCTCCATCCGGGCCATCGCCGGCAGCCAGCGCTCCCGCTGCTCCGGCGAGCCGCACAGGTCGATGCTGCCCATCGCCAGACCGTTGTGGATACCGAAGAAGCTGTTCATCGAGGGGTCGGTGTGTGCGATCTCCAGCGACACGAACCCGGTGAGCATCCGCCGGGCGGCCGGCCCGTGCAGGTCGTCGTAGGGCAGCGCGGCGATGTCCAGTGCCGCGAACCCCGGCACGAGGTGGTGCGGGAACTCCGCGCGGGCCCAGTGGTCCAATGCGACCGGGGCCACCTCGGCGCGCAGGAACTCCCGGACCCGGGCCAGCACCTCCTGCTCGTCGGCGGTGAGGGCGTCGGCGAAGCGGTAGAAGTCGCCGGCCAGCGGTTCGGTGCTCACCTCGCGACGATCGCAGCATCGCCGCGGTCCGCGCAACGCGGAGGGCGCGGCGTCGTCACCCCCCGTTCGCCCGCAGCCGCGGGCAGCGGCTGCCTACGATCGACCGGTGATCCCGCCCCGGACGGCCGACGCGCTGCAGGTGCTCCGCCGCGTCTTCGGCTACGGCTCGTTCCGCGGAAACCAGCAGGAGATCATCGAGCACGTCTGTGCCGGCGGTGACGCACTCGTCCTCATGCCCACCGGTGGCGGGAAGTCGCTGTGCTACCAGATCCCCGCCCTGGTGCGGCCCGGTGTCGGCGTGGTCGTGTCGCCACTCATCGCGCTGATGCAGGACCAGGTCGACGCCCTGCTGGCGGTCGGGGTGCGGGCCGGGTTCCTCAACTCCACGCAGCGCCCCGACGAGCGCCGGACCGTCGAGACCGCGTTCCTCGCCGGTGAGCTCGACCTGCTGTACCTGGCACCCGAGCGGCTGCGGGTGCCCTCGACCCTGGCCCTGCTCGACCGGGGCACGATCGCGCTGTTCGCCATCGACGAGGCGCACTGCGTCGCGCAGTGGGGCCACGACTTCCGGCCCGACTACCTCGCCCTGTCCCAGCTGCACGAACGCTGGCCCGACGTGCCACGGATCGCGCTGACGGCCACGGCCACCGAGGCCACCCACGCCGAGATCGCGACCCGGCTGAACCTCACCGAGCCCGCCCGGCACTTCGTCGCCAGCTTCGACCGGCCGAACATCGCGTACCGGATCGCGCCCAAGAACGAGCCCCGTCGCCAACTGCTCGACCTCATCCGCACCGAGCACCCCGGCGACGCCGGCATCGTCTACTGCCTATCCCGGAAGTCGGTGGACCAGACCGCCGAGCTCCTGACGGCGCAGGGCATCGCGGCGCTGCCCTACCACGCGGGGCTCGACGCCGGCACCCGCGCGCGCAACCAGGCCCGGTTCCTGCGTGCGGACGGCGTGATCATGGTGGCGACGATCGCGTTCGGCATGGGAATCGACAAACCCGACGTCCGATTCGTCGCGCACCTGGACCTGCCGAAGTCCGTCGAGGGCTACTACCAGGAGACGGGCCGGGCCGGCCGCGACGGGCTGCCGGCCACTGCCTGGTTGACCTACGGGCTCGCCGATGTCGTGCAGCAGCGCAAGATGATCGACGACTCCGACGGCGACCTCGCGTACCGCCGTCGGCTCGCCGAGCACCTGGACGCGATGCTTGCACTATGCGAGACGGTGCAGTGCCGCCGGGTGCAGTTGCTGGCCTACTTCGGCCAGCACGGCGAGCCCTGCGCCAACTGCGACACCTGCCTGGCCCCACCCGAGTCGTGGGACGGCACCGTCGCGGCGCAGAAGGTGCTCTCCGCAGTGTTCCGGCTCGACCGGGAGCGGCGGCAGAAGTTCGGCTCCGGGCAGATCATCGACATCCTGCTGGGGAAACGAACGGCGAAGGTCGAGCAGTTCGACCACCACACGCTCACCGTCTTCGGTGTCGGCACCGAGCTCGGTGAGGTGCAGTGGCGCGGCGTGGTCCGGCAGCTGCTGGCCCAGGGCCTGCTCGCGGTGGAGGGCAGCTACCAGACCTTCGTCCTCACCGACGCGAGCCGTGGCGTGCTCCGCGGCGAGCGGCAGGTGATGCTGCGGCGCGACCCGGAGCGGCCGGCGAAGGTGCGGTCGCGGCCGTCACGGGTCCCGCAGGCCGAGCTGCCCGCCGGGGTGGCGCCGGTGTTCGAGCGGCTCCGGGCCTGGCGGGGCGCGGCGGCGAAGGAGCAGGGAGTCCCCGCCTACGTGATCTTCCACGACGCGACGCTTCGCGAGATCGCCACGAGGCACCCGGTGAACCTGGCCGAGCTCGGCACCGTCAGCGGGGTGGGCGAGAACAAGCTGGCCCGCTACGGCGAGCAGGTGCTCACCACCCTCGCGGACGCGCTGAGCGACGGGTGATCCACGGAGGTGGAGCTGATGTCGCTCGCGCGGCAGCTGGAGGCGGCGGCGCAAGGAGAACCGAGACACCGAGTGCCACCGCAGGTCGTACCGTGCGGCTATGCTAAAGCCATGGCTGTCGAGAAGCTGTCAATTTCCCTGGACGAGGACGTCGCCGCCGCCGCGCGTGCGGCAGCCGAGGCCGAGGGCATGAGCCTGTCGGCGTGGCTGTCACGGGCCGCCGTGGAGGCCGCCGCCATCGAGGCCGGGCTGCGCGCGGGCGGGGAGTTCGAGGCGGAGAACGGTCCGTTCTCGAAGGAAGAGCGCGACGTTGCCAACGAGGTGCTCGACCGGTACAGCGTTGGGCGTCGATGACGCGATCTCGGGTGGGCGCAGGCGTGGTCGGAGTTGTCTACGACACGGGCGCGCTGCTCGCGGCCGAGCGGGCGAACCGGGCGCTCTGGGTGCTCAACGACGAGATGCTCCGTCGCGGGGTCCGGCCGGTCGTGCCATCAGTCGTCCTGGCGCAGGCCTGGCGCGGCGGGCCGCAGCCGAATCTGTCACGGCTGTTGAAGGGATGTGTGATCGAATCCCTCGCCGAGAACGCGGCCCGCGAGGTCGGCCGTTTGCTCGCGGCCGCTGGTAGGCCCGATATCGTGGACGCAGCGGTGGTCGTGTCCGCTGGGTCGCGTGGCGATCTCATCGTAACCAGCGACCCCGACGATCTCGCCGAGTTGACGGCGGCGCTCGATGTCCGCCTCTCGCTGCACGTGATCTGAGGGAAACCCGGAAGAGGTGCTCGGACTGGCCGGCCACCATCCAGCGGATGAGGACGCGGCCCATCCACGTGGCCGGCGGGGAGCGCAGGCATGGTGTCGAACGGCGCTAGCAGCCCGGTCATCGGGCTCACCGCATACGGCGAGCACGCCCGCTACAGCGTCTGGGACCACGACGCCGTCGTGCTCCCGCGCACGTACGTCGACGTCGTGCTCGCCGCGGGCGGTATCCCGGTGCTGTTGCCCCCGCTCGCCGCGGCCGCCGGCGCGGTGGACCGGCTCGACGGCATCGTGCTCACCGGTGGCGCGGACGTCGGTCCCGATCGTTACGGCGCCGAGCCGCACCCACGGGCGTGCCCGGCCCGGCCCGAGCGCGACGCCGCCGAGCTCGCCGTGCTGAACCGGGCGCTGCACCGCGGCGTTCCGGTGCTCGGGGTGTGTCGCGGCGTGCAGGTACTCAATGTGGCGCTGGGCGGCACCCTCGTGCAGCACCTGCCCGAGGTCGTCGGCCACCACGGGCACAACCCTGCTCCTGGCGTGTTCGGCGTGACGACGGTGACGCTGCATCCGGCCAGCCGGGTCGGTACCGCCGTCGGGAGGCAGGTCGACGTGCAGTGCCAACACCACCAGGCACTTGACCGCCTCGCCGACGGGCTCGTGGTCACCGGGCGGGCAGCAGACGGGACGATCGAGGCCGTGGAGCTGGCGGGGCGCGACTTCGTCGTCGGCGTGCAGTGGCACCCGGAGCAGGACGCCACCGACCTGCGGCTGGTCACCGCCCTCGTTGTGGCGGCCTCCGCCGCACGTGCGCGGCTTGGTGGCCAAGGCCGCTCGCGTGGTGGTCCTCGACACTCGCATCGTGGCGTCGACCCGCCCGGTGCCGGCCGCCCCGCCGGGTAGATCTCCTCCGAACCTGCTGGGTCCGCTCGGCACATCGTGGGCAGTTCGGCCCCGGTGGACAGCCGAGCGAAGTTGTCCTGACCATATGCCCGCACCTCGCGACGAACCGGCCCCTACCGGCGGCGAGACCGGCTTCCATCTCGACGTCGCCGACCTGGTGGGAACGTCCATCGAGTACCCAGGTATGGAGATGGTGTGCAATTGTCTGATGCTCGCTGGAGCCGACATCGCCGTGACGAGACGAACAAATACTGGCAGCCGGAGCAGGATGCCGCGTTGCGTGGGCACTTCATCGACTCGTTTCGCCCGTGCTGGTATCACGCCTTATGGAGCGGCGCCCAGAGCCGAGGACAATCAGCTGCACCATCCGGGGGCAATGCCTGGTGTAGCCAGCTCGTCAAACCCGACCCTGGGGCCATGAACGTCAGCCAAGGGGTTGGGAGCACATGTGGGAAACCCCGTGGGCGGCCTTGCCCACGGGCAACGCTGGACTGCTGGCCTGGTCGACTACGCTGGACCAGGACGGACTGAAAGGCAGCCAACCGCCGTGGCCCGCGAGCCTGACCATCTGCACCGGCGGCGCATCGCCCTCGGCTCGCAGCTGGCCGCCGCTCGTCAGGCCGTCGACCGGAGCCAAGCCTGGCTGGCCGCGCGCACCCACTATGACCGCAGCACCATCAGTCACCTGGAAGCCGGTGACCACGGCGCACTCTCGGAGTTCTGGCGCCGAGCGGACACGCTCCTGCGAGCGGGTGGCAGCCTTATCCGTGTTCACCGAGACCTTGAAGCGGTCCTCTCCCAACACGAGGCCGAGCAGCATCGGACAGCACTGGAGCCCAACCAGGCCGAGGGGAGCGCGTTGACGGAGACCGTTCATCCGTTGCCGTCCACGGTGGTGGGACCAGTCAGCCGATCCGTTTTGGCATATGACGACGAGCAAGATGCCCTCGAACTCGCCCGACGCGTCGCAGCCAGCGATGTGGGTACCGAAACGCTCGCCCGGCTGGAGCAGGCGGTCGACGATCTCGCCACGAGTTACCCGGTCACCCCACCCACCGCGCTCATCGGTCGGTTGCGGCGGCAGCTGGCATACGTCGGCACGCTGCTCGACGCCCGCAAGACCCTCGATGAGCAGCGGCGGCTGCTCGTGGTCGGAGGTTGGCTCTCGCTGCTGGCGGCGACTGTCCACATCGACCTCGATCAGGGGGAGGCGGCGACCGCTCGGCTCCGGACGGCCGCCGGTCTGGCCCGCCACGCTGAGCACGACGAGATCCGTGCCTGGTGCTACGAGACCGACGCGTGGCGCGCACTGACCGATGGCGACCATCCTCGTGCCCTCACGTTGTCACACGCCGCGCAGCACCTTGCGCCGAAAGGCAGCTCGATCGCCATCCAGGCGATTGCCCAAGAGGGCCGCGCCAGGGCCCGGCTGGGGCAGGCCCGTGAGACCTACGACGCCATTGGACGAGTGCAGAAGCTCGTATCGCCGCTGCCCCGGCCCGACCGACCGGAACATCATTACCAGTATGACCCGACCAAGGCCGTCGCCTATACGGCAACGACCTTGGCCTGGGTGGGCGACCCTGCCGCCGAGGGCTATGCGCGCGAGACTCTTGACCGGCTCAAGCCGGTCGAAGATGTCGGCAAGTGGCCGCGCCGGTCGCGTCCGCCAACCTCGACCTCGCCCTGGCGCTGCTCGTGACCGACCGGCTCGACGAAGCCTGCGAGTCGGCCCAACGAGCCATCGTGTCCGGCCGGGTGGTGCCGTCCAACCATTGGCGAGCCCTGGAAGTCGTGAACGCCGTCGAGGCTCGCGAGCTACCCGAGGCGACAGACCTGCGCGAAGCGTACGAGGAGATGCACCGAGGGTAGGCGTCTGCTGGGGGCTGGTGCTGGGCCTGCGCACGTTCGGCCAGCAGGGACTGTTCTTCCTGGGCGGGGCGCTGGCCGACCGGTTCGGCACGAAGTTGGGTCCGCAGCCGTCGCTCGGCCGGGACGGGGGCGCGGTGTGGTCGCCGCCGCGGTGACGCGCCGGGCGCTCGCGGTAGCCATGCCCCAGGTGGCGTTGTGCTGGTTGGTCTGCTGGGCAGTGCGGTCGCGGTCGAGCGGGCCTGCACGATCCCCGGGCTGGGTGCCACCGCGTTGCAGGCCATGCTCGCCCAGGACATCCGGGTGCTACAGGCGTGCGTGACGCTGCTGGTGCTGCTGGGCCTGCTCGTCGGCGCGGCCGGCGTCCTCGCGCACCGCGCACTGCTCGGGCCGGCACTGGACGGGGTGGAGCTGCCGGTCGCCGTGCCGGACGAGGGCCCGAGGACCACCCTGGACCGCGGTGCGCCCGGGTGGCCGCCGGTGTGCTGGTGGTGCTGGTGATCGCGGGGCTGGCGCGCGACCCTTCCACCGGCGGGCTCACCGACCACCTCGCGGCCCCGTCGCCTCGGCTCCCGTTCGGCGCCGACGGGCCTGCGCCGGCAGGTGGCGAATCCTTCCTCGTCGACTGACCCGCGCTGGTTGACGCGCTACGCCTCGAGCGGCCCGAGCTGCACGCCTTCCTCACCGGCTGCGACGTCGATTTCTTCGGAGCGTGGGCCATCCCGACCCGCGGCGTGCCCGCGACCCCGCTGGTGCACCGACTCGTCGAGCACACCCGGGTGGTCCGGGCCAGCCACCACGCCTGCCCCGCACCCCGGGAGCCCAGCTGGGATGACCACGTCCGGCTGCTCACGGAATACGCCGAGGTCACCAGCGCGGCACGCTCGACGTCCCCGAAGAGCGGTTCGTCTCCTACTCGGGCGCGAGTCGGGGGACGCCAGCACGCTGCTCGGCTGGGCCGTTGACGCGCCCCTGGGCGACCTGCTCGCCCAGGCCAGGAAGGACACGCTGCGGATCGCGGCGCGCTCCGCCGTGACCGGGGACCGTTGAACGGTCGTTTGGCTGCGTCGAACAACATCGTATTCGAACATCTGTTCGGTTATGATGAAGGAGTGCTGGAGAGCCCGCTCGTCATCGCGCACCGCCACCTCACCCAGGCGGTCGACGAGCTGTGCGCCGCGGGCGAGTCGGGCGCGAGCGACAACGAGCTGCTGTCGGTCCTGACGCTGTGCGAGGGCACGAGCCGGCGACTCGACCGGCTCGCGGTCGGCACGGTGGCCGCCCTGCAGCGCCGCGGGACGTTCACTGAACGCGGCTACAAGTCGGTCGCGGGCGCGCTGGACGACCTGCTCGGCTGGGAGCGGTTCGAGTCCCGCCGCCGCGTCACCGCCGCCGAGCAGGTCTGCCCACGTGTCGGGCTCGACGACACTCCGCTTCCCGGCCGGCTGGCCGCCACGGCCGAGGCGTTCGCGGCCGGGCAAGCGAGCCTGCGCCATGTCGAGGTCATCGCCCGGGTGCTCGGCACCGCCGCCGCCGACCGGCTCAGTCCCGCAGACTGGGCCGCCGCCGAGGTGCAGCTGGCCGAGAAGGTCACCGTTTATCGCCCCTCGGAGCTGCAGGCGATGGGGCACCGCGCTTGTCGATGCCCTCGACGCCGACGGCGCCCCACCCGACGACCGCCCGCCCGTCCCGGTCAACGAGTTGCACCTCATCCCCCACCGCGACGGCAACGGCGGCCGGCTCAAGGGCCGATTCGACGATGCGGCGATGTACGACGCGATCGCCACCGTGATCGATGCGAAGTCCACACCCCGCACCGCCGACGACGACCGCACCGCAGCCCAGCGCCATGCCGAGGCCCTCGCCGATGTGTGTGGGTAGTGCTCGACGGCAAGGGCCAACCACTCGATGTCGGCCGTATCACCCGCACGATCCCCGACGGGCTACGCCGCGCCGTGGCCGCCCGCGACCGCGGCTGCGCCCACCCCGGCTGCAACCGGCCACCGTCCTGGTGCGAGGTCCACCACATCCACGCCTGGGAGCACGGCGGCGCGACCACACTGGACAATCTGGTCATGGCATGCTGAGCGCACCATCGGCTGCTCCATCATTCCGAATGGATTGTGCGGATCAGCGACGGCCTGCCCGAGTTCGTCCCGCCGGCCTGGATCGACCCGGATCGAACACCCCGGCGAAAACCACTCCCGCATCTGGTGAGGGCCGCTTGAACCAGGCGACCACCCCACCGCACACCTCGCGGCATCCGCGCCCACGCTCCGGATCGGGTGCGGCCGCCGCGGAGTGTGCGGTGTCCGCGTGGCGTCGGCGGCCGCGTCGCGTGAGCACGGCGATCCGATTCCCGGAACCGCGAGTGATCGGCGCGTCGACCGTCGTCGCGGCATGGCCCCGGACCACTCACCCGCTCACCAGCCGGCGCAGCATCGGCGGCAGGTCGGCGGAGTGCACCACCGCGAGCCGCTGGGTGGAGCGGGTGAGCGCGACGTAGAGGTCGTTGACGCCACGGAGGGACTCGGCGAGCACCTCGGCGGGCTCGACGAGCACCACGGCGTCGAACTCCAGGCCTTTGGCCGCGGTGATCGGCAGGACGACGACGGGTGCGTCGAGGTCCGCCTCCGGTCCGCCGGGACCGGGACGTCCCAGCTCCGGTGCCGCGCCGACCAGTCGCTCGCGCAGTTCGGCCACCCGCGCCGCGGGTACGAGTACCGCGGTGCGGCCCTCCCCCACCGCGCCCGCCTCCTCGGCGAGCACCTTGGCCACCACGCCGTCCAGCTCGCCCGGCTCGGCGCGCACCGCGCGCGGCGGCACCCCGGTGCTGCGCACCGAACGGGGTGGGGTGAGTGCCGGGTCGATGACGGCGAGCACGTCGTCGGCGATGTCGGCGATCTCCGCGGGCGTGCGGTAGTTGACGGTGAGCTGCTCCAGCCGCCAACGGTCGGCCACGAACGGGCCGAGCACCTGGCCCCACGACCCGGCGCCGGCCAGGTTCCCGGTCTGGGCGATGTCCCCGACCACCGTCATCGACCGGCTCGGCACCCGGCGCATGACCAACCGCCAGGCCATCGGGGACAACTCCTGCGCCTCGTCGACGATCACGTGGCCGTAGGTCCACTCGCGGTCCGCCGCCGCGCGGTCGGCCGTGGAGTCGTAGCGGCGCACCTGCTGGCGGTCGGCGAGCCGGTCGGCGTCGACGATGTCGATGGCGCGCAGCAGCTCCGGGTCGAGGTCCTCCTCCAGGTCGAGCACGTCGAGCACCCCTTGGGCGTACGCGACCTCCTCGCGCAGGGCCGTCGCGGCTGCGGCGGCGGCCGCGACACCGTCGTCACCGAGCAGCTCGGCGGCCTCGTCCAGCAGTGGCACATCGGCCGGGGTCCAGCACAGATCCCTCGGCTCGTCCTCGGTGGGCGCCGCGCGGGCCAACAGGGCGCGCTCGGGAGCCGGGAGCCGGCGGGCGACGGAGTCGAGCCGGCGGGGGTCGGCGAACAGGTCGGTGAGCAGCTGCTCGGGCGAGAGCGTGGGCCACAGCACGTCGAGCTCCCGGCGCAGCTCGCGGCTGTCCGCCAGCTCCTCGCGGATGTCCGCCACGTCGCCGGAGCTGAGCAGGCCTCGCCCGCCGTGCCGCAGGCCGCCCAGGTTGCGCGCCACCTGCTCCGCGAGCAGCCGGACCGCCTCGGATCCGAAGATCCGCTTGGCCTCGTTGTGCGGCTTGCGGGAACGGCGCGCGCGGGTCCGGGCCTGGTGGGCAAGGCCCTGGTCGAGCCGGACGCGCTGTTGCTCGACCACCAGCTCGATGGGTCGGCGCGGTAGCTGCTGGCGGTCGCGCACCGCCGCCGCGACCACCCCGGCCAGCTCCGCCCGGCCCTTGAGCGCGGCTGTCGCGGCGGGCTCCGTGCGCCGGGCGTGCAACCCCGGGTGCAGCTGCGCGACGGTACCGAGCACCACACTGGTCTCCCCCAGCGACGGGAGCACCTGCCCGATGTAACGCAGGAACGTCGCGTTCGGCCCGACGACGAGCACCCCGCGCCGCGCCAGCCGGTCGCGGTGGGTGTAGAGCAGGTAGGCCGCACGGTGCAGCGCGACGGCGGTCTTGCCGGTGCCCGGCCCGCCCTGCACGACGAGCACCCCGGACGGCGGGGACCTGATGATCCGGTCCTGCTCGGCCTGGATCGTGGCGACGATGTCGGACATCCGCCCGGTCCGGGCCTGCGAGACCGCGGCCATCAGCGCCGCCTCGCTGGTCAGCCCGGAGCTGCCGCCGACCTGCGCCGCGGCGAGGTCGAGCACCTCGTCGTCGACGGCGGTCACCGTGCGCCCGCGAGTGCGCAGGTGCCGGCGACGCCGGATGCCTTCGGGGGAGGCCGCGGTCGCGGTGTAGAACGGCTGTGCCGCGGGGGCCCGCCAGTCCATCAGCAACGGCTCGTACTCGTGCTCCTCGTCGAGCAGCCCGAGCCTGCCGATGTAGCGGGTCTCCGCGGTGTCGGTGTCGAGCCGGCCGAACGCGAGCCCGTGCTCGGCGGCGCGCAGCGCGGCCAGCCGGTCGGTGTACATGGCTGCCGCGGCGTCGCGCTCGGTGAGCGCCTGCGGGGTGCCCACGGTCTCGCCGTGCAGCACCTCCGACAGCCGTCGCGCGGTCTCCCGGCGGCGCTCGTCGAGCCGCCCGTAGAGCATCGCGACGTACTCCCGCTCGTGGGCGAGGGCGCGCGCGGGGGCGTCGCCGTGCCCGTTCCCGGCACGCCGGTCACCCGGCAGTTCGGACGACGCGCTGTTCGACACCTGGAGAGCACCTTCACCACGAGGACCGCCGACGTGCCCGTTCCCAGCCGGGCGACGGTCCAATCTACCAGCGACCGGGTTTCCGCGACCGAGCAACGGGTAGGCGCACCATCGTGCCTGAGGAGCGTCGCGAGGATGCCGAGCAGCCTCCGGACTCCGAGTACGCGCACCTGATGCCGCTGTTCGAGGAGCTCGTCGGCCTGCCGCCGGACACGCCGAGCCGGGCCGGGCTGCGCTCCGAGCTCGTCACCGGCTACCTGCCGGTCGTGCGGCACATTGTCCGCCGGTTCACCGGCCGCGGTGAGCCCGTCGACGACCTGGAACAGGCCGGCACCATCGGTCTGATCAACGCCGTCGACCGGTTCGACCCGGGCCGCGGCATCGACTTCCTGTCCTACGCCGTGCCCACGATCACCGGTGAGGTGCGGCGACACTTCCGCGATCGCACCTGGGCGATGCGGGTGCCCCGACGGCTCAAGGAGCTGCAGAGCACGATCAATAGCGCTGTGGGCCCGCTGTCCCAGCAGTTGGGTCGGGCGCCCCGGCCCAGCGAGATCGCCGCCCGGCTCGGTATCGGCACCGAGGAGGTACTGGACGGTCTCGACGCCCAGCAGGTCTACCGCAGCACCTCCCTCGACGAGCTGGTGGCAGGTGCGGACACGGCGTTCAGTGACACCCTCGGCGTGGCCGACGCCGAGCTGGACAAGGTGGAGTACCGCGAGACCCTCGGCCCGCTGCTCGACGAGCTGCCACCACGCGAGCGCACCATCGTCGTGCTGCGGTTCTTCGGGAACCTGACCCAGACCCAGATCGCGGACCGGATCGGGATATCCCAGATGCACGTCTCCCGGCTGCTGGCCCAGACCATGGTCACCCTGCGTCGTCGCATGACCGAGGAGTGAGCTGCTCGCCGGTCTGCGCCACCCGCCGCTCGGTCAGCCGACGGTCGCACCCTCGTCGTGGATCTTGTGCGCACCCTCGGCGAACTCCTCGACGATCTTGGCACAGAAGGCCGGCAGGTCGTCGGGGCCGCGGCTGGAGACCAGCCCGTGGTCCGTCACGACCTCCTCGTCCACCACGTTCCCGCCGGCGTTGCGGATGTCGGTGCGCAGGCTCGGGAACGAGGTGAGGGTGCGGCCCTGCACCAGGCCCGCCTCGACCAGCGTCCACGGGCCGTGGCAGATCACCCCGACGGGTTTGCCGGCCCGGAAGATCTCCTGGACGAACGTGCGCGCACCCTCGTCCATCCGCAGCCGGTCACTGTTCACGGTGCCGCCCGGCATGATCAGTGCGTCGTAGTCATCCGCCCGGGCGTGGTCGATGGTGATGTCCACCGCGAACTTGTCGGCAGGGTTGATGTCGCTGTTCATCGCCTGGATCTCACCGCCGGAGAGGGAGACGATCTCGGTCCGCGCACCTTCGGCGGTGACCGCGTCGCGGGGCTCGGTCAGCTCGACCTGCTCCACCCCGTCGGTGGCCAGGATCGCGATGCGCTTGCCGTCCAGTTTGCCTGCCATGTCTCCCTTTCCGGACCGACACCCGATGGTCGATCCGTCCTCGACTACCCGCCCCGGACCGGCACAAACCGCGTCCGGGATCAGACCGTTCCGGCCGGGAGCTCGGTGTCGGCGTGCTCGCGGCAGGTCGGCACCTCGGGGCGGGCCTCCAGCCGCTCGTCATCGATCTCCCGGCCACAGATCACGCACCGGCCGTAGGAGTCGTCCTCGATCCGCCGCAGTGCCCCTTCGATCCGGCGACGCTGCTCGTCCACGGTGTGGGCGAGCAACCGGTTGTCCAGCTGCGCGGCGACCTCGCTGCCGTGGTCGGCGGGATGCGTGCCCAGCACCGGGTCGTCCTGTACCTGGTTCGCCTCGCGGTCGGCGAACGACGCGCGCTCGTCGAGGTCGGCGAGCTCGGTGGTGAGCAACTGGCGGGCGCGATCGGGGTCCATGCCCGTCCTCTCGTCTGGGGGATGCAGTCTCAGGGGATGCAGTCTCGGCGGACGGGTCAGTGTGCCGCATACTCCCGGTGCCCCCGGCGCGAACCCCGGCTCGGACCCGTCGCGGGGTCAGCCCGGGTGCCGCTGCCGCGGTGCCCGCCCGTACGGCTGTTCCACCGGCTCGACGACAGGCGCCGGCGGGATCGCCCTGCTGACCGGGCTGTCCGCCAGCGCCATCGGCACGTCGAAATGCCGCAGCCGCATCGGCGCCCCGCTGACCAGCCGGTACTCCGCCCCGTCCGCGGTGATCGTGATACGCAGGTGCCGGCCCTGCCAGCGCAGCCCGAACGAGATCCGGCTCAGCGCCGCGGGCAGCCGCGGGGAGAAGCCGAGCCCGTCGCGGTCCGAGCGCATCCCGCCGAACCCGCCCACCACCGCAGTCCAGGTGCCCGCCAGCGAGGCGATGTGCATCCCGTGGTCGGTGTTGCCGGCGAGGTCGTTCAAGTCGACGAGAGCGGCCTCGGCCAGGTAGTCGTACGCCAGGTCGAGGTGACCGGTCCACGCCGCGACGATCGCCTGGCTGCACGCCGACAGCGACGAGTCGCGCACCGTGACGGCCTCGTAGTACGCGAAGTTGCGGGCCATCTCCTCGGGGGTGAACGCATCCGGGCGCAGCTGCATGGCCAGCACCAGGTCGGCCTGCTTGACCACCTGCTTGCGGTACAGGTCGAAGTACGCGACGTTGAGCAGCAACGGGTACATCTGCGGCGGCGTGTGCTCGAAGTCCCAGACCTGGTGGTCGGTGAAGCCCTCGGACTGCGGGTGCACCCCCAGGTTCTGGTCGAACGGGATCCGCATCGCCGACGCAGCGTCGCGCCAGCTCGCCATCTCCTCGGAGTTCACTCCGAGCCGGGTCGCGGCGCGGGAGTGCCGGGCCGCGGCCTCGGCGGCATAACGCAGGTTCAGCTGCGCCATCAGGTTCGTGTAGACGTTGTTGTCCACGACGGCGGTGTACTCGTCGGGGCCGGTGACCCCGTCGATGCGGAACTCCCCCAACGCGTCGTGGTGGCCCAGCGAGCGCCACAGCCGCGCGGTCTCGACGAGGATCTCCAGGCCGACCTCGCGCTCGAACTCGGTGTCCCCGGTCGCGGCGACGTGCCGGCGTACGGCGTCGGCGATGTCGGCGTTGATGTGGAACGCCGCGGTGCCCGCCGGCCAGTACCCGGAGCACTCGTGTCCGCGGATGGTCCGCCACGGGAACGCCGCGCCGGCCAGCCCGAGCTGCGCGGCGCGCTCCTTGGCCAGCGGCAGGATGGACTGCCGCCAGCGCAACGCGTCGGCGGCCGCCTCCGGCGCGAGGTGGGACAGCATCGGCAGGCAGAACGTCTCGGTGTCCCAGAAGGTGTGCCCGTCGTAGCCGTTTCCGGTCAGGCCCTTGGCTCCGATGGCCCGGCGCTCGGCGCGCGCCCCGGCCTGCAGCACGTGGAACGTGGCCAACCGGACTGCCTGCTGCAGCTCGGCGTCGCCGTCGATCTCGATGTCGGCGCACTCCCAGAAGTTGTCCAGGTAGCCGCGCTGCTCGGCGACCAGCCCGTCCCAGCCGGTGAACCGGGCCGCCGCCAGCGCCGCCCTGACCTGGTCGTGCACCGCGGGCAGCGACCGTTGCGCCGACCACCCGTAGGACAGGTACTTGACGATCCGCAGCGTCTCCCCCGGCTTCAACCGGGTGATCACCGTGGTGCGCCCGATGTCCTCGGTGGCCTCCGAGGTGACCTGCGTCTCACCTGCGCAGTGCACCTCGTGGTCCATCGCGGCGGCCATCCGTAACCCGGAGCGCCGGGTCCGGTGCACCAGGGTGACGTCGGCCTCGCCGCAGTTGCTTTGCTCGGCGACCAGCGGCGCGGTGAGCGCGGCCACGGCGCGGGGATCACCGTCCTGACCCGCGGGCAGCTGCTCGTTGGCCACCAGCTCGGACTGCACGACGATCAGCGCCGGCCCGTCGAGCACCTCGACCTCGTAGTTGATCGCCGCGATGGACCGCTGGGTGAGCGAGACCAGCCGCTCACTGCGGACCCGGACCGCGCGGCCCGCGGGAGAGACCCATTCGACATCCCTGGTGAGCGTCCCGGCCTGCAGGTCGAGCACCCGCTCGTGGCGGTGCAGCCGGCCATAGCGCAGGTCGAAGGGCTCGTCGTCGACCAGCAGCCGCAGCAGCTTCCCGTTGGTGATGTTGATGATCGTCTGCCCGGACTCGGGGTAGCCGTAGCCGCCCTCGGCATAGGGCAGCGGGCGGCTCTCATAGAGCGAATTGAGGTAGGTGCCGGGGATGGCGTGCGGTTCGCCCTCGTCGAGGTTGCCGCGCAGCCCGATGTGCCCGTTGGACAGCGCGAACACCGACTCGGTCTGGCCCATCGCGTCCACGTGCAGCGCAGGTTCGCGGACCACCCATGGCTCGACGGTGAACGGGCGCCCGGAGTCCGGTGCGGCGGTCACCGGTGCGCCTCCGGCGACGGCGCCTCGAGCAGCTCCGCGAGGTCGGCGACGACGACGTCGGCGCCGTGCGCGCGCAGGGCCTCGGCCTGGTCGAGCCGGTCCACGCCGACCACCGCACCGAAGTGCCCGGCCCGCCCGGCCGCCACCCCGGCCAGCGCGTCCTCGAAGACCACCGCGGCACCCGGTTCGACGTGCAGGTCCGCGGCCGCGGCCAGAAAGGTGTCCGGGGCCGGCTTGCCCACAAGGCCCCGCTGCGCGGCGCTCACCCCGTCGACCCGCAGATCGACGTAGCGGGCCAGCCCGGTGACCTCGAGAACCTGTTCGGCGTTGGCCGAGGAGGACACCACGGCGGTGGCCAGCCCGGCGTCGCGAACCGCCCGCAGGTAGCGGACCGACCCCTCGTACACGTCGACCCCGTCGGTGCGGATCGTGTCCTGCACCAGGTCGTTCTTGCGGGTGGACAGCCCGAACACCGTCTCGGCGTCCGGCGGGTCGCCGGGGCCGCCCTCGGGCAGCTCGATGCCGCGCGAGCGCAGGAAGCTGCGCGTGCCCTCGCACCGCGGCTTGCCGTCGACGTAGGGCCCGTAGTCCCGCACGAGGTCGAACGCCCGGAACTCGGTTCCCGAGCGCTGTGCCCGAGCCCGCAGGTACTCGTCGAACATCTGCTTCCAGGCGGCGGCATGCACCCTGGCGGTGTCGGTCAGCACACCGTCGAGATCGAACAGGCAGGCACGCGTGCCTGCGGGGAGCCCCAGCATGGGCAAACGATACCGAGCTGCCGATCACCGGGTGCTGCTGGGAACCGCGGTGCCCGTCACCGGGAGCACGATCACCGTCGGCTCCCCCGCCGCCGCCGTGACGGTCACCACGCAACCGCCGTCGTCGGCCCGTGCCGTGACCGCGAGCAACCCGCCCCCGGTCAGCGGCTCGATCCCCTGCTGCACGGCGTCCCGCACCACGGTCAGCACCTGCATCGCCGCGACCGGCACCCGCTCCAGACCCACCCCGACGTCCACCGCGACCTGCAGCCGGTTGCCGAACCGGGCCTGCTCGAGCTGCAGGTAGGCGCGCACGGCGTCGAGCTCGCGCCCGAGGATGCTCTGGGCGGGACCGTCGGCGGTGCGGGCGAGGTCGGCGAAGCCGAGCAGCAGCTCCCGGGCACGCGGCGGGTCGGTGCGCACCAGCGACGCGATCATGTTGAGTGCGTTGTAGACGAAGTGCTGCTCCAGCCGGCGGGCCAGGACGCGATCGGGGACGCCGGGTGGCGGCGCGGCAGAGGCCGGCTCGACCGCGGTCCCGGGATCGGGAGCCCGCCCCGGCCCGACCGGGTCGGGCGCGCGTTCCGGGCGGCCGGAGCCGCGCCCCGGCGTCGCCACCTCGACCGGCCCCGGGTCCTCCCAGAGCGCCTCGTCCACCTCGTCGGGACCGACCAGGCCCCGCCAGACCGGCAGCCGCAGCCGCGCGCCGGCCGTCCAG
Source organism: Mycobacteriales bacterium (assembly GCA_038254065.1). Taxonomy (GTDB): domain Bacteria; phylum Actinomycetota; class Actinomycetes; order Mycobacteriales; family Pseudonocardiaceae; genus Pseudonocardia. The sequence continues at coordinate 59,609 of JBBSGM010000003.1, forward strand.
TCCGTGAACTCGACCCGGCCGACCAACCGGGGGACCGCCCACACCCCGTCGCGGCTGATCGTGGCCGGTGGCGCCGTGGCGAAGGGCGAGATGTCCGCGCGCACCCCGGGCAGCAGGGCGGTGACCGCGCGGCGCTCGGCGCCGGAGCCGAGGCCGACCCGCCCGACGTAGCGCAGCCCGTCCGCTCCGGGCACCCCGAGCAGCAGCGCCGCCACCGTCTCGGGACGGCGGGGGTCGGCCGGGGTCCAGCCCCCCACGACCACCTGCCGGGAGCGGCGCAACGGCACCCGCAGCCAGTTCCGGGTCCGGCGGCCGGGCTGGTAGGCGGCGTCGAGCCGCTTGGCGTAGAGCCCGTCGAGGCCGTAGCGCTCGGCGGTGCGCAACAGGTGTCCGGCGTCGTCGGCGGCCCAGGACGGCGAGACGACGACCGGTTCCTCGGCCAGCCCCAGCCCGTCGATCAGCTCGCGGCGCCGCCGGTAGGGCAGGGCGGTGGTGGACGTACCATCGAGCCAGAGCAGGTCGCTGACGAAGAACCCGACCGGCACGCCCGCCACCAGCGACGGCGACGGCCGCTGGGTGGCGGTTCGGCGCATGAGCAGCCGACGGCTCGGGATTCCGGCATGGTCGAGGGCGACGACCGTGCCGTCGAGCACCAACCCGCCGCGCGGCGCCTTGTCCCCCAGCACCCCGAGCTCGGGGAACGTCGCGGTGACGCTGCGGTCACGGGCGGTCAGCAACCGGGCGCGGCCGGCCCCGGCGTAGGCGATGCACCGCAACCCGTCCCAGGCGAACTCGACCGCCCAGCCGGGCCCGGTCGGCAGGTCCCCCGAGACGGCCTGCATGGGCGGCACGAGATCGGGCATAACACCCGAGGTCGTCCGGCCCTTCACGCACTCAGCGTAGTGCTCGGGCAGCGGGTGGCGAGGTCCGCGCCGTCGAACGGGCCGGCAGACCGCCCCCGTCCACCGGTGGCGCGCCGCACGGGGGACGATCGGGGGACCATGACCACCACCGCTGGGACGCTCACCGCACGGCTCCCCCACCCGTTCGACCCCGACGCGCTCGTCGAGACCTTCGCCGAGTGGGCCTTCGTCGAGCAGGGGCTGAGCCTGTACCCGGCGCAGGAGGAGGCGCTGCTCGAGCTCGTCACCGGCGGCAACGTCATCCTGTCGACGCCCACCGGGTCGGGCAAGTCGCTGGTCGCGATCGGGGCGCACGCCGCGTCGCTGGCCCGTGGCGAACGCGCGTTCTACACCGCACCGATCAAGGCGCTGGTCAGCGAGAAGTTCTTCGCGCTGGTCGACGTGTTCGGGGCGGACAAGGTCGGCATGCTCACCGGTGACGCCGCGGTGAACGACACCGCGCCGATCATCTGTTGCACCGCGGAGATCCTGGCCAACATCGCGCTGCGTGGCGGGCGGGGCGCCGACGTCGGGTCCGTGGTCATGGACGAGTTCCACTTCTACGCCGACCCGGACCGGGGCTGGGCCTGGCAGGCGCCGATCGTCGAGCTCCCACAGGCGCAGTTCGTGCTCATGTCGGCCACCCTGGGTGACGTCTCGTTCTTCCGCAACGACCTGACGCGACGGACCGGGCGGGACACCGCGGTGATCACCTCGGCGCACCGGCCGGTGCCGCTGCACTTCCGCTACGTGCTCACCCCGCTGCACGAGACGATCACCGAGCTGCTGGAGACCCACGAGGCGCCGGTCTACGTCGTGCACTTCACCCAGGCGTCCGCGGTGGAGCGGGCGCAGTCGTTGATGAGCGTCAACGTCGCGAGCAAGCAGGACAAGACCGCGATCGCCGAGCTGATCGGCCGCTTCCGGTTCACCGCGGGCTTCGGCCGCACCCTGTCCCGGCTGGTCCGGCACGGGATCGGGGTGCACCACGCGGGGATGCTGCCGCGCTACCGGCGGCTGGTGGAGACCCTCGCCCAGGCCGGCCTGCTCAAGGTCATCTGCGGCACGGACACCCTGGGCGTCGGGATCAACGTGCCGATCCGCACCGTGGCATTCACCGCGCTCGCCAAGTACGACGGGGTGCGCACCCGCGGGCTCAAGGCCCGCGAGTTCCACCAGATCGCCGGACGGGCCGGGCGGGCCGGCTTCGACACCGTCGGCACGGTGGTGGCCGAGGCGCCCGATCACGAGGTCGAGAACGCCCGGCTGCTCGCCCGCGCCGGGGACGACCTCAAGAAGCGTCGTCGGATCGTCCGCAAGCAGCCGCCGGAGGGCTTCGTCGGCTGGTCGGAGAAGTCCTTCGAACGGCTGCAGGCCGCCCAGCCCGAGCCCTTGACGTCGCAGTTCGCCGTCACCCACGCGATGTTGCTCAACGTGATCTCGCGCCCTGGCGACGCGTTCACCGCGATGCGCCACCTGCTCGAGGACAACCACGAGCCCCGTGAGCGCCAGCGCCGCCACATCCTGCGCGCGATCGCGATCTATCGGGCGTTGCTGGCCGCGGGTGTGGTGGAGAAGCTCGACACCCCCGACGCGGAGGGCCGCACGGTCGCGCTCGTCGGCGACCTGCAGCTCGACTTCGCGCTCAACCAGCCGCTGTCCCCGTTCGCGCTGGCCGCGGTCGACCTGCTGGACCGGGACTCCCCGACCTACCCGATGGACGTACTCTCGGTGGTCGAGGCGACGCTCGACGACCCGCGCCAGGTGCTGTACGCGCAGGAGAACAAGGCGCGCGGCGAGGCGGTCGCGGCAATGAAGGCCGACGGCGTCGAGTACGAGGAGCGGATGGCGCGGCTGGCGGACATCAGTTACCCGAAACCGCTGGCCGAGCTGCTGGAGGGCGCGTTCGAGACCTACCGGCGCGGCCACCCGTGGGTCTCCGACGCCCGGCTCTCGCCCAAGTCGGTGGTCCGGGACATGTCGGAGCGGGCGATGACGTTCGTGGAGTACGTCTCGCACTACCAGCTCGCGCGCTCCGAGGGGTTGGTGCTGCGCTACCTCGCCGACACCTTCCGGGCGCTGCGCCAGACCGTGCCCGACGAGGCCAAGACCGAGGAGCTCGTCGACGTCATCGAGTGGCTCGGCGAGCTGGTCCGCCAGGTCGACTCGTCGTTGATCGACGAGTGGGAGAAGCTGGCGGCGGGTCTGGATGCCGGCGGCGAGCCGGCTCCCCCGGCTCTGGACCAGGGCCCGGCCGGGGTCACCCGCAACACCCGGGCGTTCCGGGTGCTGGTGCGCAACGCGATGTTCCGCCGGGTCGAGCTGGCCGCGCTGGGCCGCTGGGATCTGCTCGGCGAGCTCGACCGGGAGGCGGGGTGGGACGCGCAGACCTGGCGGGTGGCGTTCGAGCCCTACTTCGCGCTGCACGACGAGATCGGCATCGGTCCGGACGCCCGTGGCCCACAGCTGATCCAGATCGAGGAGCAGCCCGAACGCTGGGTCGTCACGCAGGTGCTCGACGACCCAGCGGGCGACCGGGACTGGGCGATCACCGCCGAGGTCGACCTGGCCGCGTCCGACGAGTCGGGCGAGGCCGTCGTGTGGATGACGCGCTTCGGTCCGTGAGACCGAAAGGGCGTTCCGGCGCGACGACCGGTTTCCACCGACACCTGTCCCCGCCGTCCGGAGATCGTTGACAGGCAACCTATTGGTTGCCTAATATCCTGCCGTGGCAGGCGAGCTGGACGCCGTGTTCAAAGCACTCGCAGATCCCAGCAGACGGTTGATCCTCGATCGACTGTTCGAGCAGGACGGGCAGACGCTGGGTCAGCTCTGCGACTGCCTGGACATGACCCGCCACCACACCCGAGGCGCTGTGGCGCGCGCTGACCAGCAGCGAGTTCACCGAACAGTACTGGGGCGGCTCGGCGCTGGAGTCGGACTGGCACGTTGGCAGCCCGATCATCGAGCGGAACCCCAACCAGGAAGGCTTCTACGGCGAGGTGCTGCGCGTCGATCCGCCGCGCGTGCTGTCCTACACGTTCCGTTCCCAGCAGGAGAGGGCGGCGTCACGTTCGCCCGCGAGATCGGCCCCGGCTGGCCGGCGATCTTGTCCAGCCTCAAGACCCTGCTGGAGTCCGGGAAGCCTCTGGAGTTCCCGCCGCCGTTCGCCCCGAAGCGCCCGATCAACGTCTGACCTGGTAGGTACGCGTACGGTTGACTGAGCGCACACTCTTCGCCGATCGTCCGCGCCGGACTACCGTGGTCGTCGTGTTCGACACGATCTACGACGACGCCCGCACCAGGGTCTGCGACCGCGCGACCGCGCTGACGCCCGAGCAGCTCGACACCACGGTGTCCGCCACCCCGGAGTGGACCGCGCGCCAGCTCGTCGCGCACCTCGCCGGCGTCGCCGCGGGCGCGGTGCACGGCCGCACCAAGGGCATGCGGCGGCACACCCTGTGGATGATCGATGTTCGGGAGCCAGGAACCGCGGTTTTCGCGGCTCCCGCCTCCCGAACGGTGATCACGGCCGAGCCTCCACCGCCGGTCGGGGTGGGCGTCCCGCGTCACCCGGCGTTCCCGCGGTCCCTCGGACTCAGCAGCTTCCCGAACGCGGCGAGCACCTCCGCGCTGCGGGTGTCGGCGGTGTCGACCGCGCCGAGGAACGCGAAGTAGCCGTGGATCAGGCCGGGGCCCGGCAGGTGATGCGCCCGCACCCCGGCCGCGTCGAGCCGGTCGGCGTACGCGGCGCCCTCGTCGCACAGCGGGTCGAACTCGGCGGTCGCGACGACGACGGGTGCCACCCCGGCGACGTCGGCGTGCAGCAGGTCGAGCACCGAGTCGGCCGTCCCGCCGGGCGCGTACTGCGCGTAGAACCACGCCATGTCGGTCATCTGGCAGACCTTGACGACGCGGTGCACCGCGGTTGCCCACCCGAACGGCGGGGTATGACCGACCATGGTCTCGGTGCTGAAGGGCTTCATCCGGGGTACGGTTGCGGGCGCGGCCGGCACGACCGCACTCAACGCGACGACCTACGCCGACATGGTCCTGCGTGGCCGCCCCGCGAGCGACACCCCGTCCGCCGTCGTCTCCGCACTGGCCGGCAAGGCGGGCGTACGCGTACCGGGCCGGCGAAGCCAGCGGGACAACCGGCTCCAGGGGCTCGGGGCACTCGGCGGAGCCCTGACCGGGGTCGCCGTCGGCGGGCTGGCGGGGGCGCTGCGCGCCACCGGGGTGCGGCTGCCGGCCGCCGTCGGCGGGCCGCTGCTCGGTGCCGCCGTGATGCTGGCCACCGACCTCCCGGCGGCCCGCCTGGGAATCTCCGACCCCGGTAGCTGGAGCACCGCCGACTGGGTGTCCGACGCCGTCCCGCACCTGCTCTACGGGGTCACGACGCATGCCACGCTCGTCGCCACCTCCCGTGCCGCCGAACAGGACGAGGGTGAACGACCCGGAGGCGCGTCGCCACCGGTGACGCGGGCGGCGTTGCTGCGGGCGGCGGCGCTCGGCGCGTCGACGGGGTGCCGCAGCTCGGCAGCGATCACCGCGATCGCGATCGCCTCGGACAGCCGCGGTCCCGGCCTCGCCGGCCGACTCGCCGGGGCACCGGGCCGGATCGTGATCGGCATGCTCGCCGCGGCCGAGCTCGGCGTGGACAAACATCCGTCGGTGCCCTCACGGACAAGCGCTGCGGGACTGGTCCCGCGGATCGTCCTCAGCGCGACCTCAGCGGCGACGGTGGCCCGCCGCGACGGGTGCGAGGCCGGGCCGCCGGCCCTCGTCGCGGCAACCGCCGCGGTTGGGACGGCGCTGGCCGGGGCGCGGCTACGGGGCCTGGCTGCTCACCGGTTCGGCTCCGACCTGCCCGGCGCGCTGCTCGAGGACGGGGTGGCGGCGCTGCTGGGCTGGTTGGGCGCCCGGCGTCCGGCGGTCCGGCTCACTCTACTGGTCAGTCCGAAGGCCACCGCGCAACCGATGGCGCGCTGAGCTGCCGCCGGACCCCAAACCTACGCCGCGACCAAGGGCGCATTGCACCAGCTCACGATGACGCTGTCGGACGCGCTGATCGACCGTGGGATCACGGTCAACTGCCTCAATCCGGGCCCGACCGACACCGGCTGGGCCGATGCGCCACCACCACCGCGGTGGCCAGGGCGATGCTCCGCGGAACCTGGAACACCCCGGCGGCGGCGGCGGCTGTCGTCGCGCTGCTGCTGGGGCCGGACGCGGCCACCATCACCGGCCGGGTGCTCGACGCCGAGGCCGGGTTCCGGCGCTGGGGCGGGTGAGGGTTCGTCGACCCGGCCGGGTGGGATCGGCCGATGAATTCCGCCTCGGACGCCCAGTGGCCCGGCCGGTCGGCATGGTCGCTACAGTCCGGGCCCGTGACCGAGACGGTAGGGGGCCGGGTTCGTTCGTCGGCTGTGCGGTGGGTTGCGGCGGCGGTGCTGGGTATCGGCACGGCCTGTGGTGGGTGCAGCGCCGCGGCGCCGGTCGCGGTCTCACTGGCGCCGGTGACCTCGCCCTCCCCGCCGTCATCCCAGGTCGGTCCCCCTATCGGCCCATCGGACCGGACCGAAGCCGTCCCGGATCGGGCGTGTGGGTTGGTCACCCAGAGCGAGGCCGCAGCGCTGCTGGGCGGGGACGTCGATCCCGGGAAGGGCAACGGCTCGGGATGCGTGTACCAGTTGCACGGGGAACGGTCGCTACTGAACGTCACGGTATCCGCAGGAACGGTGTCGGCAGCCCAGTTCGACTCAGCCGCGCGGTTCCAGCAGAAGACGGTGCCGGTCAGCGGGCTGGGCGAGCAGGCTTTCGCCACCCCGGACGGTACGTCGATCGCGGTACTGCGCGGTGGGACCGAGCTCGACGTCGCGGTCCTGTTCGCTCCCGCCGGCGCGGCGCAGGTCCTCAGCCTCACCCGCAAGGCGGTCTCACGGCTGTAGCGCCGTGCTCGGGCCAGAGCGCAGTCGCTGACCGACTCAGCCCAGTGCCAGCAACGCGGCGCGAAGATCCCGATCTCGATGGAAGCCGCGCCTGCTGATCAAGTCGACGGCCTCGCGGGCGAGCGCGAGGTCCCGGCCATCGGATGCGGCGCGCAGGGCGCGAATGTCCCCGGCATCCTGCGGACGGGTGTCGTCATCTCGCGCGAGCAGCTTCAGCGCCAGCAGGTGCCCGGCCCGGGCGACAGGCACGATCGGCCCGGGCAGGATCTCGAGCGGTTCGCCGGCGGCCACGAGTTCGGGTTCAACTCCGGACGAAGCGAACAGCAGATCGACGACGGCGCCGCCTTCTTCGGAGTGAGCGACCAATCGGACCGACGCCAGACGCCCGACCGCGTCCTGCTCGATCGACGCCACCAGTTGGTAACCGGTTCCGAGCATCGACCGGACCACGGCCTCGGCTGCCGGATCGTCGGCGACAGCCACGGCGATGTCGACGTCCCGCGTGAAACGCGGGTTCGGCGCGCGCGGACACCGCGAGCCCACCGACCAGCGCGAAGTCGACCCGCAGCCCGCTCAGGTCGGAGACCACCTGCCGCAGCGCGCTCGACACGGTTCACCGAAACCTGCACGATGGTGGCCCTACGCAGTCACCGTGCTCGGCACCGGGTCTGCGCTGCAGCCAGGCGAGCACCTCGGCCTCGATCTCGATCTCGAGCTCGTCGGCTCCGGGCCGATCGCGGCGCAGCCGCTGCCGGTACATCTGCTCACCGAGCTCGTACAGCTCCAGCGCGGCGCGCAGTCGCGCCGCAGCCTCCGGCCTGCTCATTGGATCATTCTACCGTCGACGTCGTGGAACCAGCCATGGTTGTCGGGGGTCCGTGCGACGATGCACAGGTCGAAAGGAGCAAGGCGATGACGCTCTCGTGGCCCAACCACCTGCTCACGCTCGAGGAGTGGGAGGCACTGCCGGAGGACACGGCTATGCGGCTGGAGCTCGCGGAAGGGATGCTCGTCATGTCGCCTGCACCGATGTCGTGGCACCAGAGGGCGGTCATGCGGCTCGGGTACCGGGCCGATGACGAGCTGCCGCCGGAACTCACAGCGCTCACCGAGGTCGAGGTGGTGGTCGCCGACCGGCCGCTGACGATCCGGGTGCCCGACGTGATCGTCACGCGCACGGACGTCATCGAGACCAACCCGCCCCGGGTCGCCGCCGCCGACGTCCTGCTGGCCGTCGAGGTCCTCTCCGATGGCACCCGCCGCGTCGACCGGGTCCTGAAGTTCTCCGAGTACGCCGAGGCCGGCATCCCCCAGTACTGGATCGTCGACCTCGGAGCGCCGGCCACCCTGCTCGCGTACGTGCTGGTCGACGGCACTTACGAGCTGTCCGGTGAGTACACCGCGGGCGTCACCCTCGACGTCGCCGGGTCGCAGGTCACCCTCGATCTGGACGGGCTCACCCGCCGCTGACCAGACGCTGAAGCACTGTCCAGGCCGCCCGGCACGGCGGGACCTCTCCGGATGACCCCGGCATCCGCATCGGGCAGGCTTACCGGGTCCACGACCGCCGGCCTCAGGAGCGCTATGTCAGTCCACCCGCGCGCCGGGACCCCCGCCCGCCCCGAGGACCTCGTCGACGTCGAGAAATTGCTCGCCGCATACCACGACGAGCACCCCGACCCGGGGGTCGCTGAGCAGCGGGTCGTGTTCGGCACCTCCGGGCACCGCGGCTCATCGCTGATGACCACGTTCAACGACGACCACATCGCCACCACCAGCCAGGCGATCGTCGAGTACCGGGCCGCGCAGGGCACCGACGGGCCGATGTTCCTCGGTCGTGACACGCACGCCCTGTCCGAACCGGCCTGGGCCACCGCGGCCGAGGTGTTCGCGGCCAACGGGGTGCACGTGCTCGTCGACGCCGCGGACGGGTTCACCCCGACCCCGGCGGTCTCGCACGCGATCCTGACCCACAACCGGGCCCGGACGGGTGGGACGGCCGACGGGGTCGTCGTCACGCCATCGCACAACCCGCCCGCCGACGGTGGCTTCAAGTACAACCCGCCGCACGGCGGCCCGGCCGGAACGAACGCCACCGGCTGGATCGCGGCGCGGGCCAACGAGCTGCTCGAGGCGAAGCTGGTCGGGGTGCGCCGGATGCCGCTGGCCCGCGCGGAGACCGGGCGCTACGACTTCCTCGGCGAGTACGTCGACGACCTGCCCGCGGTGCTCGACCTCGACGCCATCCGTTCGGCCGGGGTCCGGATCGGCGCCGACCCGCTGGGTGGGGCCGCGGTGGCGTACTGGCAGGCCATCGCCGAGCGGCACCGGCTCGACCTCACCGTGGTCAACCCGCGGGTGGATCCCCGGTTCGGGTTCATGACCCTGGACTGGGACGGCAAGATCCGGATGGACTGCTCGTCGCCTTTCGCGATGGCCTCGCTCGTGCAGCGCCGTGGCGAGTTCCAGGTCGCGACCGGAAATGACGCCGACGCCGACCGGCACGGCATCGTCACCGCCGACGCCGGGCTGATGAACCCCAATCACTACCTCGCCGTCGCCATCGGCTACCTGTTCAGGCACCGACCGGGCTGGCCGGCGGCCGCGTCGGTGGGCAAGACCGCGGTCAGCTCGTCGATGCTCGACCGGGTGACCGCGGACCTGCGCCGCGCCCTGCTGGAGGTGCCCGTCGGGTTCAAGTGGTTCGTCCCCGGTCTGCTCGACGGCTCGGTCGGGTTCGGGGGCGAGGAGAGCGCGGGAGCGTCCTACCTGCGGGGTGACGGCAACCCCTGGTCGACCGACAAGGACGGCATCATCCTGGCCCTGCTGGCCGGCGAGATCACGGCGGTCACCGGGAGGACCCCCAGCGAGTGCTACCGCGGGCTCACCGACCGGTTCGGCGATCCGGCGTACGCCCGGATCGACGTGTCCACCAGCCGGGAGGCGAAGACCCGGCTGGCGAAGCTCTCGGCCCACGACGTGACCGCCACCGAGCTGGCCGGCGAGCCGATCACGGCCCTGCTCAGTACCGCGCCGGGCAACGGTGAGGCCCTCGGTGGGCTCAAGGTGACCACGGAGTCGGCCTGGTTCGCCGCCCGCCCTTCGGGCACCGAGGACGTCTACAAGATCTACGCGGAGAGCTTCCGCGGGCCAGCGCACCTGGAACAGGTCCAGGCGCAGGCCCGCGAGGTGGTCACGGCGGCGCTGGGATGAGGGCGCTGGGATGAGCAAGAAGCGCTACCACAAGAGCCTCGGCTTCGGGATCGACATCGGCGGGTCCGGGATCAAGGGCGCGCCCGTCGACCTGGAGAAGGGCGAGCTCGCCGACGAACGGCTGCGCATCCCCACCCCGCAGCCGGCGACCCCGCAGGTCGTCGCCGAGGTCGTCGCGACGGTGCTCGGGCATTTCGGCTGGGACCGTGACTTCGGCTGCACGTTCCCCGCCGTGGTGCAGCACGGCGTGGTGCGGACCGCTGCCCACGTCGACGAGGGCTGGATCGGCGTCAACGCACACCATCTGCTGCGGACCACGACCGGCCGCCGGGCCGTCGTCGTCAACGACGCCGACGCGGCCGGGGTCGCCGAGGTGCGCTTCGGCGCCGCGCACGACTACGCCGGCGTCGTGCTCGTGAGTACCCTGGGCACCGGCATCGGGTCGGCACTGGTGGTCGGTGGGCGGCTCTGGCCGAACACCGAGCTCGGCCACCTGGAGATCGACGGCCAGGACGCCGAGACCGGGGCCGCCGACTCCGCCCGCGAGCGCGAGAACCTGACCTGGGAGCAGTGGGCGCAGCGGCTGACGCGCTACTACGCCCGGGTGGAGGCGCTGCTGTGGCCCGACCTCATCGTCGTCGGTGGCGGGGTGAGCAGGAAGTCGTCGAAGTGGCTGCCGCACGTGCGCACCCGCGCCCCGATCGTCCCCGCGACGCTGCTCAACGAAGCGGGAATCATCGGGGCCGCGCTCCTGGCCGCGGGCCGGTAGGCCCTGACGTGCAGCTCGCCGGCATCTGAGGTCGTCAGTCGAAGAAGCGCGCCAGCTCGTCGGGGCCCGGTGGCTCGTCGGCCGGCGTCAGGTCGGCGAACACGGTGGCCCCGTCACAGCTCGCGTGCAGCGGCCGCCAGCGTCGCGGCTCCCCCGGCCGGGCGCAGATGCCCTTGATCGTCTGCACGTCGAGGTAACGGACATGGGTGGGGTCGGCCACCGCGTTCACATGCCGCCACCACGGCCCCAGCACGTGCAACAGCCCGCTCGGCGCCAGCACCCGGTGACACTCGTCGACCAGTGGCAGGAAGTCGTGCAGGTGCTCAAGCAGGTGCACGACATAGATCCGGTCGACGGTCCCGGTGCGGAACGGCAGCGACCCGGACAGCTCGGCCTGCACCGCGAGCGAGCCGGTGCGGCGCCGGTCCACCCCGAGGTTGTCCGGGTACTGGCGCTGGTCCCCGCAGCCCAGGTCCAGCGCCACCGGGGGCCGCCCGGCCACCCGCACCCGGTCCCATACCCCGTGTACCCCGGCCAGCGTGCCGATCAGCACCCGCAGCCGCGCGAGCGCCCCGGGTTCGCAGACGTCGCCGGTGAGGTGCACCACCCCGCCGTCGACCTCGGGCACGACGCGCATCCCGCGGACCCGGTCGTCGTGGTCGAGCAGGCCGCAGACGGCGCCACGCAGCTGCCGGTCGACGAGCCGCTGCCGGGCGGCGGACAGAGGCACGGGAATGTTCACACCGACTGCTACCCCGGGC
>JBBSGM010000004.1:0-64613 GCA_038254065.1 Mycobacteriales bacterium
CCCCTCACCCGGAGCGTGGAACCCGGCGCCCGACCCGAGGGTCGGACCCCAACCCTGCCCACGAACAGGAACCCATGATCAAAATTACATGGCTGTAGTTCACACGACCCGCTCGTCACCCCCGTGAAAAATCCAGGCTGGGGGATGAACCCGGTGGGGTCCCAGGCCAGCGGTGTGTCGTTGACTGCGGCCAGGTCCCCGAAGGCGTCGACGGTCAGGGTGGTGGTGGACTCACCGGCCGGGCTGCGCCGGTGGATACCGGCCAGCCGGCCGAGCCCGTCCCAGGTGAACGTCCGCGCCAGGTCCGGGCCGGTCTCGGCCACCCGCCGGCCGGCGGCGTCGTAGTCGAACTGGATGATCTGCTCACCCTGGTGGCGCTGCAGCAGTTGATGCGCGGCGTCGTAGGCGTAACCGACCGTCCCATCGGGGCCGGTCTCGGTGACCAATCGACCGGCGGGGTCGTAGCCGAACGAGCGGGCGCCGTCGGGAGCGTCAACGGCGACGAGCTGGCCGGCGGGGTCGTAACGGTAGCGGCGGACGGCGCCGTCGCGGGTCTCGGCGACCACCCGGCCGGCCGCGTCCCGCGCGAGCTCGGTGACCTGGTGTCGCCAGTCCCGGTCGCTTTCGAAGCCGGCCAGCCGGCCGTCGCGGTAGGTCCACCGCTCGCTGCACCCCGCCGCGTCCAGGCCGACCAGACGGCCGGCCTCGTCGCGGCTCAACTGCACTGTCCCCAGCACGGGATGCTGCGCGACGGCTAGCCGACCCGCGGCATCATGGGTGAACGCGGTCTCCGACCCGTCCGGGTAGCCGACCGCGACCTGGCGGCCGTCGGCGTCGTAGCGCCACGTCAGTGCCAGGTCGCCGGAGCGTTTCGCGACCAGCCGCCCAAGGGGGTCCCAGGCCAGCTCGTGACGGCGGCCCGGCTCGTCCACGGTGACCGGGCGGCCCAACCGGTCACGGCTGATCCTGACCTCCGGCTCCTCGCCCGCCCCGTAGCCGGTCACCCGCCCGGAGGAGTCGTAGGACCAGCGGATCTGCTTCCCGGCCGCGTCCACCCGGCGGATCAACCGGCCGGCCGGGTCGTGCTCCCAGCGGGTCACCCGTTCGAGCTGGTCGGTCGTGGCCACCAGCCGGCCGACCTCGTCGTGGCGGTGCTCGACCACCCCGTCCAGCGGGTCGGTGGTTCGGGTGAGCCAACCACGGGCGTGGTAGGTGTAGCGGGTCACCCCACCGTTGGCGTCGACCGCCTCGACCAGCTGGCCCCGTAGGTCGTAGCCGAACTGCGACACCCCTCCGGTGGGGTCGGTGACCTGGGTGAGCCGGCTGGCCGCGTCGTAGGCGTAGGCGGTCACACCCCCGGCTTGGCTGCGGCGGGTGGCCAACCGGCCGGCCTCGTCGTAGCCCAGCCACACGGTCTGCCCGGCCGGAGCCGCGACCCGGGTCACGCGGCCCTCGGCGTCGTAGCGGTAGGTCCGCCGGTGCCCGAGCGGGTCGACCTCGGCCACCAGCCGGCCCGCCCGGTCGTACTCGTAGGCCACGGTATGACCGAGCGGGCTGGTCACCGCGGCCAGCCGCCCGGCCGCGGTGTAGGCATACCGGGTGACCCGCCCGAGCGGGTCGGTGATTGAGATGCGCCGCCCGCACCAGTCGTAGGTGGCCCGCAGCTCGGTGCCGTCGGGGCGGCGATGCACGGTGGCCCGGCCCAGCGCGTCGAACTCGAACTCCACCGACGTGGTCCCGTCGTGCACCCCGGTGACCCGGCCCAGCTCGTCCACCGTGGCGGTGCGGTGCACCCCCACCGGGTCGATGCTGCCCGTCAGGTTGCCCTCGGCGTCGTACTCGCGCAGCCAGCTCGCGCCGGCCGGGTCACCGACGCCCACCAGCCGGCACAGCGCGTCGTAGGTGAACTCCCACTTCGCCCCGTCAGGGGCCACCATCGCGACCAGGTTGCCCAGCGGGTCGAATCGGCGGCTGGTGACATGGCCCAACGGGTCGATCACCTGCTCGGTTTCACCGTTGCTGCCGTAACGGGTCTCGGAGCGGGCACCGGTGGGGTCGACGGTGGCGCCCAGCCGCCCCGCGGCGGTGTACTCGAACCGCCACACCCCCCCACCAGGATCCCGCCGCTGCACCGGACGGCCGGCCTCGTCATAGCCCAGCTCGGTGCGCTGCCCGGTTGGGGACACCGCAGCGGTCACCCGGCCGGCGGCATCGCGCTCGAGCACACCGGTGTGACCGTAGGCGTCGGTGACCGAGGTGATGCTCCCGTCAGCGTCGAAACCGAAGCTGACCTGGACGCCGTCCGGGTCGACGATCCGGCGAACCAGCCCGTCGGCGACCTCCATCCGGCTGATCCCGCCCTCGGGGTCGACGATCTGCACCGGGGTCCGCTCGGCGCCCTCGTAGCGGTAGCGAGTGGTCGCGCGGGTCGACGCGGCCACCTCGACCACCCGATCGGACTCGTCGTAGGAGAACGTGAACGTCGCCCCGCCCGGCCGCGTCTGGCGGACCAGCCGGGCGCGGTCGTCCCACTGCTGCAACGTGACCGCGCCGTTGCGGTCGGTGATGGCAGTCGGGTTGCCCCATTCGTCGTAGACTTTGGTCAGTTCGGCGCCGTGGCCGTCGACGGCGCCAGTCAGGCGACCGTGCTCGTCGTGCAGGTAGGTGTTGACCGGCCCGCCGTCGAGGTCGTCGACGATCGTGACGTGCCCAGGCAGGTACCGCATCCGCGATCGGCGGCCGTGCGCCGAAATCTGGCCCAGCACCCGGCCGTCGGCGTCGTAGGTGTTGCGCACCAGCGCCACGTTGTCAGCGTCGAGGACCGCGGCGACCCGGCCGGCGGCGTCGAGCTCGTAGCGGCGCAGCCCGCCGGGACCGTCGACCTCGACCAGGTTGCCCGCGTCGTCGTAGCTGTAGCTCACCCGGCGCCCATCCGAGCACACCAACCCCGTGATCCGCTCGCCGTCCCACGCCACGTCGATCCGTTTGCCGCCCTGATGCGCCAGCCACACCAGCCGCCCGTCGACGTGCCCGAACCGCACCTGCGTGCCCGGTCCCTGCTCCACGGTCAACGGCAGACCCTCGGCGTCGAACTCCCACCGACCCCCGCCGAACCACTCCAGCACCAACCCCGCCCCAGCAGGAACCACCCGACCGTGGATCCCCACCACTCGTCGATAACCGTCCCCGTTCGCAGAGACGGGGATCGTGGCCCGCTGCCCGTCGGGGGACTCCCAGTGCACCCCATCAGGAGCAGCGCGTAGCCGGGTGCTCGCCCACGACGCCCAACCCCGCCCGAACGGCCCCACCCGGTCCGAGCGACTGTTGAACGTCCGGGGAAACCGCAAGGCCTGCAGCAGCCCGGAAAAGACCAGGTCAACCTCGGTCTCCACGAAGTTGCCGCTCGCGGTGTTCACCGGGTCATTGGCATACCCCGAGGTCGGCGGTTCACCCCACGCGACCGGGTCGTCGAACGTGACCGACGCCCGGCCCCCGCTCAATCCCGCCGCCTTCAACCCCGCCGCGATCACCGAATCCGGCAGGCTCACCACACCACCCGAGGCGTCCGCATGCCGAAACAACCGCGCGATCGTCGAGGTCCACTGCGCATCGGTCTCGTTGTAGCCGATGAAGGTCTTGAACGCCCCAATCATCGACGACGCATCGAAAACACCCCAGTGCGACGTCGAGGAGAACTCCTCCTGCAACCGAGCCAACGACGCCTGCCGCGGCGTCAACACCCCATCCAACCCCCGGCTGGCGTTCACCCAACCATCAAGATCGTCAGGATCCGCCGAACTCCGACCCGCCATCACCCCTGCCCCCTCCGAGCTCAGCGCAGGAACCCTCCCACTGCTTGCGCGCCGTGGCACCGACGGCGGGCAGCCGGTCGCGGGTGGGTGCGAGCACGATCCCGGCGACCGGGCCGGCCGCGCCGCGCAACACCGCCCTGGCCGGCGCGTTCTTGCCCTCGGTCAGCCCGACCGCGTCGACGACCGCGAGCAGCACCGGTCCGGCTCGACCCCCCCGGCCGGCGTCGGAACCCCGGTCAGCGTGTCCCTGACCCGCCTCGAGCAGATCCCGCAGCAGCGCGTCCGCCTGTTCGGCCAGGCCGGCCAACATCCGAGCGCCGCCACCGGCAACGGCATCGCGGGTGTGCGGCAGCCATTTCGTCCACTCCCAGGCCACTGTCCCCGCGGGCTCGGTGAGCACCGCGACCCGCAGATCGGCCGGTCCGTGATGGACCGCGGCCTGGCAGACCAGGGACCGGGCGAGCGCGAGCGCCGCGCCACGCTCCCCCGCAATTCCCACCACGCCCCCGTCGGACAGATCGATCAGCGCGGGGGCGGCTTCGAGCCAGGATGCCTCGGCCAACGCCTGGGCCACGTCGGCCGGGCGTTCACCGTGGGTGTCGGCCACGGACGGTTGCCACCCGATGGCACCAAGGCCGGCAGACAGCCGGAGGAAGTCGGGGTCGGCGAGGCGCCGCTCCCACAACCGCACGCTCGGTGCCGTCGCCCGGCGCAGCACCTCCGACGGGTCCGGCAGCTCGCCACGCGTCCTCGCGGTCGCCCTGACGCGTTCCTGCTCCAGCTGCAGCCGGAAGGCCTCCAGGTCGACGGCGAACCGGGCGGCCTCCTGGCGGGAGGTCCGTTGGCCGTGGCGGCGGCCCTCGAACCAGTTGCCGGCGAGCATGACCGGCGAGAGCAGCGCGAACAGCGCGTACGTGAAACTGCCGCCGACCTTCACCATCACCGCGGCCAACGCGAGCGGCGCAAGCATCGAGATCCAGGAGAAGGGCTGCCTGGCCGTCGACTCACGCGGTGACTTGGGCAGCGCGGCCGCTGCGGTGTCCGCAACCGGCATGGGCCGCGGTGGCCGGTTGAACGCGATGTTCCCGCCTGCGGTGCGCTGCGCACCGAGCAACGCCGGACGGTCGTTGCGCTCGGGGTCGCACAGCATCAGCTGCACCGCTCCCAGCAGCATGATCTCACCCGGCGCGACCTTGCGGCGGTCGCGCACGATCTCGCTGCCGATCCGGGTACCGTTCCTCGACCCGAGGTCCGCCACGACGACTTCCCCGAGGGGGTCGACGTCCACGGCGCAGTGCTGGACCGACACCGTGGAGCTGGCCAGCGTCACGTCGCAGACATCGCCGCGGCCGATCAGCGTGCGCCCCGGGCGGAGCCCGAAGCGCCGGCCGGCGTCCACCCCCCCGACGACGGCCAGGACCGGGCCCCGGACCGGGTCGACCAATGCGGGCGGGCAGCCAGCACCGGGACGGACGACCGCGCCGTCGTGCAGCCCGCTCTCGGCCAGCGCCAGGTATGCCTGCAGGAACCGACCGTCCACGACGATGCCTGCCACTCCGTCGCCCGCCCGGTACCCCAACGCCTCGAGCAGGTCCCCCACGGTGGCATCGGGCACCTGGACGTTCACGTCCACGTCGCGGACGACACCAGTGGTTTGGATGACGAGCTGCACCGTTCGTGAGGGTAGTCCCACCCGCTGTCAACCGCTACGGCGCGCTGCCCTCGCCGGCCACCCGGTATCCTCTGGAATCGCGGTGTTCGCCGGCCCGAAACATGGCAATGTGGGCGTGCCAGGGATACTGCGGGACGCTGGGATATTGCCGCGGCAGGGGGGTCACAGCAGGATGGCTGGTGCGACTGGCCGGTTACCCGGCGGTGGTGACATCCTCCGCGAGCTGCCCGGCTACCGGATCGAGCGGCAGCTCGGGCGCGGGAGCATGGGCGTGGTCTACCTGGCGGAGGACGTGCAGCTGCGCCGTAAGGTCGCGTTGAAAGTCCTACTCCCGGCCCTGGCCGACGACGAGCTGTTCCGCAAGCGCTTCGACCGCGAGTCGCAGAGCGCGGCGAATCTCGACCATCCTCACATCGTCCCGGTCTACGCCGCGGGCGAGGCCGGCGGGGCGCTGTACATTGCCATGCGCTATGTGTCCGGGGGCGATCTACTGGCGCTGCTCGACGCCAATGGCCCGCTGAGCCTCGAGCAAGCGGCTTCTGTCATCACGCCCGTGGCCGATGCCCTTGACACGGCGCATGCGCAGGGCATGGTCCATCGAGATGTCAAACCGGCGAACATTCTCATCGACGGCGGGAACGGCAAGGAGCACTACTATCTGAGTGACTTCGGCATCACCAAGATCGTCTCCTCGGGTACGAGCCTTACCTCGGTCGGCCAGGTCGTCGGCACCATCGACTACATCGCTCCCGAGCAGATCCAGGGCAAGCTGGTGGACGGCCGAGCTGATCTCTACGCGCTGGGCTGCGTGCTCTATCAGTGCCTGACCGGGGTGGTCCCCTTCCTGCGCGAGGAGACCGCCGCCTTCATGTGGGCACACGTGCACGACGAGGCGCCCCCGGTGACCACCCGCCGTCCTGATCTCCCGCCGCAGATCAACCGGGTCGTGGCCAGGGCTATGGCGAAGCAACCCGAGGACCGCTACGCGACGTGCGGGGAGCTGGCGCTGGCCCTCCGTGCGGTCGCCTCGGTTCCGGAGGCTTCGCACGAGAGCATCGGCCCGGCCGGGCTCTTCGACAGCCCGCCGCCGCCCGTTGCCCCCGGCATGACCAGCACCTACACTCCGCGGACCGCCCCTGTGCCGGCCCGGGCATCCGCGGCCGGCACGTCGTCGCGGCGGAGGTGGCCGTGGTGGTGGTGGGTCCTCGGTGGGGTGCTGACACTTGCCCTGATCGCAGGCTCGACCGTCGCCGTCCTGAAGTACGTCAGTGTGCAGTTCCCCGACGAAGCGGAGCGGACGCTGCTCGGTCAGCTACCGCTTGCCCTGACCCTGAAGAACAGCTGTACGCGCGACGTCGACGGCGAACAAGACACCGTGAACGTGCGAGCGTCCGTGATCTGCACACCTGACGGAGACGCGAACCGGGTCGTGTTCACGACATTCACTTCCACCCAGATCCTCGGTGATCGCTACAACGCTGCCGTAGCCACCTCCGGAGTCGGCCCGAACTCGGGCGACTGCCGAATCGCCGAACGAGCCGAAGGGACGTACCAGAGCGGGTCAGGGCGAACAAGCGGTCGAGTTCTCTGCTATCAGGAACGCGGCTCGTCGTTCATCGAATGGACCGACGACGGGTCTCGGACGCTTGGCCTGGCAACGCGGCTCGACCCTGACTACGCAAAGCTCCGCGCCTGGTGGGCCGGTGTGGTGGATCGGACGTTGCCCGTCCCGGAGTCCGCCCACGCGTCCAACCCGGCGCCGACGCCTCCGCTCGCCCCGGCTGCTCCCGCGGGTCCACCGCCTCCACCGACCGCGGTGCCGCTCCCTGCGCCGGGAGCGGGCCCGGCCGGGTCCGCGGGAAAGGCCGATGAAGGCAGAAGGCAGCCCATCCAGCCGACGAGTGCCCCGGCCACCACCCCCGCCGACCCGACCACCACCTCGAGCAGGCCGATGACCAGCAGTCCGACCGCCACCTCCAGCAGCCAGACCGCCTCCAGTAGTGAGACCAGCGCCCCGAGCTCGAGCGAATCGTCACCTCCTCCGACTTCGTCCACGCTGGACAGTCCCGCTTCGTCGGGCCCGCAGCAGTAGAGTAGAGCGCTGACGTACTCGTGATCAGCTGGCGATAGTCCCGTCACGGCCCGAGGCGGACC
Source organism: Mycobacteriales bacterium (assembly GCA_038254065.1). Taxonomy (GTDB): domain Bacteria; phylum Actinomycetota; class Actinomycetes; order Mycobacteriales; family Pseudonocardiaceae; genus Pseudonocardia. The sequence goes on from JBBSGM010000004.1 coordinate 7,639, forward strand.
ATGCTGCGGATCTCGTCGTAGATTGCCCGGTGGCGTCGGGCGCTCGCCGCCCAGGTGAAACGGGGTAACACCGATCGGGCCCCGGCGCGCAGCCGGGCGTGCAACGCGGCGTCAGTGGCCAGCGCGCGCATCGCGCCGGCCAGTGCGACGTGGTCGGCCACGGCCGGCAGCAGGGCGTTCTCGCCGTCGACCAGATACTCCCGGAACACCGCCACGTCGCTCGCGATCACCGGGAGCCCGGCGCTCATCGCCTCCAGCACGACCAGCCCGAAGCCCTCCTTCACCGAGGGGAACGCCAGCGCGTCGGCCGCGTGGTACCAGCCCGCCAGCTCGGTCTCGGAGACGGTGCCGAGCAGCACGACGTCGACGCCTAGGGTCAGGCCCAACCCGGGAAGCGCGGCGAGCGCGGCGTCGCGGTAGGCCGTGTAGTCCTGGAACGAGTGCCCGCCGACGATCGCCAGCACCGCGTCGACGCCTGACCGCCTGAGCTGGGCCAGGGCTCGGAACGCATGCACGGTGCCCTTGCGCGGCTCCACCCCGCCGACGGCGAGGAACACGAAGCGGTGCTCGCCGCCGATCCGGGCACGCAGCTGCGCGCGGTACTGCGGTGACGGTGCCGGGAACCGATCGAGGTCGATGCCGTTGGGCACCACGTCGGCGGCCCGGCCGTACTCGTCGCGCAGGATCCCGCGCCACTGCTCGCTCACCACCAGCACCCGGTCCGGCTCCGCGATCGCGGCGCGCTGGCAGTCGACCAACGCCCGGGTCGTGAAGTCGTCGACGTGATGCACGGTCCGGACGACGGTGACCGGCTCGCCCGAGTCGCGGACCCGGACCGCGGCGCGGGCGGTGATGCAGTCCTGGGCGTGCAGCACGTCGAACCGCGGTGCCAGCTCGGCGAGCCCGGCCGCGCACGTGTCGATGGCGGCGAAGACCCGCTCGTCGAGCGTGCTCCCGGCCCTGGTCGGCGCCCGGAGCACGGTGTGCGGGACGTCGGTCGGACGGAACAGCCCGGCCGCCGGGTCACCGAGCGCGACGAGGTGCACCGGGTAGCCCTCGCGGTGCAGGGCCTCGGCCAGGCTGAGGGTGTGCACGAACCCGCCGCGCGGCTTCGTCGAGTGGGCGACGAGCGCAAGCGCGGTCACAGGTGCCCCGCCGCGAGGGCGGGGTTGCGGGTGGCGAGTGCGGCGGCGGCGAGCGAGGCCCGCGCCGCGGTCTCGGTCACCAGACAGCCCGCCTCCTCGAACGCGCGACGCTGGCGCTGGTGGCCCTGCGGGTCCCCGCCGGTACCCAGCACGTAGACGACGACCCGCGGACCACCTTTCGAGACGATCTCGGCGCAGACCGGGGCCAGCTCGGCCGCCGGGTCGGGGTGGGCGCCGTACCCGAGCACGACGTCGAGGATGACCGCCGCGACCCGCCCGTCAGCGCCCTGCTCGCGCAGCATCTCGATCCGCGCCGCCGGGTCGATCATCGGATGCGGCCGGCCCCTGGTGTACTCCTCCTCACCGAGGTCCAGGCAGGTGTGCGCACCGTCGGGTGCAGGCAGGCCCAGGTCCGTGCGCAGCGGGGTGTTGGAGCGCACCGGGCCCAGCACGTCCGCGAGCACGACCAGCGACTCGTAGCAGAGCGTCCCCCCGGAGAACAGCCCCCGCACCAGGGTCCGCTGTGTCACCAGCTCGGCGGCCTGCGCGGCGACCCGGTCCACCAGGTCGCCGACGACGTCCGGAGCAGGCTTCCCGACGGCGGCCACCGCGGCCACCGCGCCGGCCTCCAGGGTCCGGGTGACGACGACACCCTCGGGTGCGATGAAGTCCGCGGGCACCCCGACCAGCGCCGCGACCAGCGGCGTGCCCGCCGCCGCCGCGATGACGGCGTGCGCGACGTCAACCGCGGGCGGCTTGGACACCAGCAGGATGACGTCGGTGCCCTCGTCGTCGACGAGCGCGCGGACCGCGGCGAGCGCCATCCGCCCGCCCACCGCCGCGGTGAGGTCGCGCCCGCCCAGCCCGATGACCTGCGAGACCCCCACCCCCCAGCGGTCGAGGAGCGCGGCCGCCTCCTGCGCACCGGTCCCGGCCGCGGCGACGACCGCCACCCGCCCGGGCTCGACGACGTTGGCGAAGCCGAGGCAGGTGCGCCCGAGCATCGCGGTGCCCGCACCCGGTCCCATCACGAGCCGGCCCAGCCGGACGGCCCGGTCCTTGAGCTCGACCTCCGCATCGACGGGCACGTTGTCGCTGAACAGCAGCACGGAAAGGCCCGCGGACAGCGCCTTGTGCGCCTCGAACGGCGCGTAGTCGCCGGGTACCGAGATCACCGCGACGTTGCTGCCGGGCTGCCGACGCAGTGCCTCGGCCATGCTGCGGGCGGGCTGCTCGACGGTGTCGGCCGCACCGCCGCGCTCGGCGAACATGGCCGTCTCGCCGGCCTCCCGCGCGGCGTCGGCGGCCGCGTCGGACTCGGCCCGGACCGCGACGAACAGGTCGTTGGCCCCGGCCCCGGACAGCACGCCGGTGTCGAAGCCCTCCACGGCCAGCGTCTCCAGGTTGCCCGGGGTGGCCATCGCGGCCGCGGCCCAGTCGACGCCGTCCGCGGCCCGTAGCGCGCGGGTCCCGGACAGTTGGACGACCGAGTCGACGTAGGTGTCGGAGTAGACCTGCACGGCGTGGACCGGGCTCATGACACGGCTCCCATCCGGTGCTCGGCGGTGACGATGCGGGTGCCGACCGGGGTGGCGGCGCCCGGGTCGAGCGCCGCGCACGCCAGTTCGGCGTTGGTGACCACCGCGGTGCGCCCACCCTCGCGGAGGAACCGGATCGCCGCGTCGATCTTCGGGCCCATGCTGCCTTCGGGGAACTGGCCGTCGTCGGCGTGGGCCTGCGCCTCGTCGGCGGTCAGCTCGGCGATCCCGCGCGCCTCGGGGGTGCCGTAGTCGAGCATCACCTGCGCGACATCGGTGATCAGCACCAGGGCCTGCGCGTGCAGCGCGCTGGCCAGCCGCTGCGCCGCGAGGTCCTTGTCGATCACTGCGTCCACGCCTCGGTAGCCGTGGCCCTCGGCGACCACCGGGACCCCGCCGCCGCCGGCCGCGACGACGATCATGCCCAGGTCCACCAGCGCGCGGATCGCGCCGAGTTCGACGATCCGCTGCGGCTGCGGGGAGGCCACCAGTCTGCGGTAACCGCGCCCGGCGTCCGCACCGACCGTCCAGCCGCGCTCGGCGGCGTGACCGCGGGCCTGCTCCTCGCCCAGGAACGGGCCGATCGGCTTGGTGGGCCGGGTGAACGCGGGGTCGTCGGCGTCGACCACGGTGTGGGTGACCACCGAGACGACGCCCGGCAGCCGGCCCTGCCCGCATTCGTGCAGGGCGAGGGTGAGCAGGCTGCCGAGCTGGCCCTCGGTCATCGCGTCGAGCCAGAACAATGGGAGCTCGGGAACCCGGGTTGCCGCCTCCTCCTGCTGGATCGCGAGGTTGCCGACCTGGGGGCCGTTGCCGTGCACGAGCACGACCGACCAACCCGCGTCGCGCAGCTGGCAGACCGCAGCGGCCATCGAGCGGGCGTTCGCGGTCTGCTCGGCATACGTTCCGGACTGGTCACTCCGGGTGAGGGCATTGCCACCGACGGCGACGACCGCGGTTCTGGCCATGGCGGACTGCCTCCGGCGACGATAGTTCACGGACTTTCCACTATAGTAGACGGGACAGCTCACAGCAGGCCCGGCCCCGCAGCCCCGTGACCGCTAGAGTCGCCCGATGAGCACGGCCCTGCGGCTACGTCTGCTCGGCCCCTTCACCGTCGAGGGCGAGTTGGCGGCACCGGTGCCGCCCGGCAAGGCGCGACGGGCACTCGCCGTGCTCGCGCAGCGTCGCGGCGAGTTCGTCCCGGTCGGCACGCTGGTCGACGCGCTCTGGGACGGCGAACCGCCCGAACGTGCTGATCGCAACGTCGCGGCGCTGGTCAGCCGGCTGCGCCGGGCGCTGGGCCGGGACCGCATCGACGGCTCGGCCGCGGGATACCGGCTCGTCACCATCGGCGTCGACGTCGATCTGCATGAGGCCACCGAGCTCGTCGAGACCGCCGAGTTCGAGCTCGCGCACCGTCGGTACGCGCTGGCCTCCACCAGCGCGGAGCACGCGGCCAAGCTGCTCGACGCCGATGTCGCGCTGGCCTTGGAGCACGGCGGCGCATGGGTGGAGGAACTGCGCCGCTGCGTGGGTCGCTGGTTGCGCCGGGCCAGGGTGTGCTGGAGCGCCGCCGCGCTGGAGCTGGGTGCCCACGACACCGCCGTCGAGGTCGCCTCGGCCGCGCTGCGCGCCGACCCGCTCGACGAGCAGGCCTGCCGCACCGCGATGCTCGCCCACCAGCAGGCCGGCCGGTCGGGCGCTGCGCTGGTTGCCTACCGGTCGTTGCGGCTGGCGATGACCGAGCAACTGGGCAGCGACCCCTCCCCGGTGACGCAGTCACTGCTCGTGTCCGTGCTGCGCTCGGAGCGCCCCCCGACCACCGACCAGCCCGCGCGACGCCCTCTCGCCAAGGCGGCCGACCCCGAACCGATCGTCGGGCGCGACGGCGAGCTCGCCGCGCTGCGCGAGCTCTGGACGGGTGCCGCGGCGGGCACTCCGGCACTCGCCGTCGTCGCGGGCGAGGCGGGGATCGGCAAGAGCGCGCTCGTCTCGGCGTTCGCCGCCGGACCACGGCGCACCGGCGCACTGGTGCTGCGGGTCGGCTGCTTCGAGGCGGAGCGCTCGCTGTACCTGCAGCCGCTCGTGGAGGCCACCCGCATGGTCCTCGACCAGACCGGTCCGGACGAGGTCCGCGAGCTGGCCGGCGCCCGGCTGGGCACGCTCGCCGAGCTGGTCCCCGAGCTCACCCACGTCGTCGGCGAGACCCCCTACGCCCGCGCCGGGCCCGAGCTGGAGCATCGGCGCAGCCTCGACGCGCTGACCGGGTTCTTCGTCCGGCTGTCCGACCGGCAACCGGTGCTGCTCGTCGTCGAGGACATGCAGCACGCCGGACGCTCCACCGTGGAGGCGCTGCATCTGCTGGCCATGCACTGGGCGGGCAGCCGGTCGATGGTCGTGCTCACCGAGCGCACCGGCGAGGACCCGCCGGCCACCGGGCCGCTCCGCGACGTCGCCGTCTGGTTCGACCTCGGGCCGCTGGCCGCGGCGGACGTCACCACGCTCGTCGAACGCTCGGCGCTGGACTACGACGCCGAGCGGCTCTACTCCTGGACCGGCGGCTCGCCGCTGTTCCTCACCGAGCTACTGCGTCATCCCGCGCCGCACCCCTCGGGTGCGAAGCTGGTCGTACCGCGGTCACTGCAGGACGCCGTGGCCGAACGGATCGCGCAGGCCGGCGAGGCGGTTGCGCTGCTGCTGGCGCAGGGCGCGGTGCTCGGCGCCACGTTCTCCCTCGACGAGGTGGCCGCGCTCTCCGGCATCGACGTCGAGGACTGCGCGCGGCGGGCCGGCCGCGCGCTGCGCTCGGGGCTGCTGCTCATCCAGGGCGAGAGCTTCCGGTTCGCCAACGACGTCGTGCGACAGGTCGCCTACGCCTCGGTGCCCGAACCCGTCCGGATCTCCCGGCACCGCCGCGCTGCCCGGCAGCTGGCGGACCGGCCCGAGGCGGCCGCGCGGCACCTCGCAGAAGCCCGCGACTGGGCGGGCGCCGCGCAGGCCTGGCTGGTCGCGGCGCAGGCCGCGCACCTCGCGTCCGCCCACACCGACTCCGAGCAGCTGCTCGCCCAGGCCGTCGAGGCGGCCCGCACGGCCGGGCACCCGGCCCGGTTGGCCACCGCGCTGCTGCGCCGCGGCCGGGCCCGATGCGACCTCGGTCGCTACGACGAGGCGCGCGCCGACCACGACGAGGCACTCGCGCTGGCCAGGGAGATCGGTGACTTCGAGCTCGAGGCGCGCGTGCTCGAACAGCTGGGCTGGACGGCACTCTACGCTCGCGACGCGCTCGTCGCCGTCGACCTCGCCGAGCAGGCCACCGAGCTGGCCGAGTCCGCCGCGGCGGCGCCGGGTGCGCTGCCCAGCGCGACGCTGCTGCTGGGCCGGGTCCGGCACTGGGACGGCGACTACGCCGGCGCGGACGCGGCCTACGAGCGGGTGCTCACTGCCGAGCCCGACGACATCACCACCGCGCTCGCCCTGGCCTACCGCGGCGCGCTGCTGCAGCACCAGGACCGGTTCGCCGAGGCCAAGGCCGTGCTGGCCCGCGCCGCGGTGCTGTGCCGGCGGACCGGGGAGTTCCGGCCGCTGCTGCAGACGCTGTTCTTCACCGCGCTGGCCCGCGGCGACTGCGGCGACTTCGCCGGGGCGCTGCGCGCGCTGGCCAACGCGCGGCGGCTCATCGACGCGGAGCAGGTCGGCTTCTACCGGGCCGGCATCGAGACGACGACGTCGTGGATCCTCCAGGAGCTGGGCCAGGTCTCCCGGGCCCGGGAGCACGCCGAGCACGCCGTGGAGCTGGCCCACCGCGGCGGGGGCGCCCTGGAGCTGGAGCAGGAGCTGCACGCGTTGCTCGCGGTGGCCGACTGCGACCTGCTGCTCGGCCGTCCCGACGACGCGGCCGCCGCGGTGCAGGCCGCCGCCCCGATGCTCGACCGGTCGCTGCCGTTCAAGCCGCGCGCGGCGATGCGGCTGATGGAGATGCGGTCCCGCTGGGACCTTGGGCAGGCCGAGGTGCTGCTCGGGCAGGCGCGCAGCTACTCGTCGTCGAAGTACGAGGCGCTGGCCCTGGCCAGGCTCGGCCGGGTGGCGGAGGCGGCCGCAGTGGCCGCCTCGACCGGCTCGGACCTGCTCGTCGCCCAGCTGGGCGCACCGGCGGCGCGCGGCGCCGCGGTGGACCGGATCGCGCGGTCGCTGCCGGCGGAGCTGCGGGCGTCGTTCACCGCGGGTGGCCGGCTACTGCTGGCGCCCCCGCGCACGGCGTGACAGTGGTGACGCCACGAAGATCGCCACGAGATGTGTCCGACGGGCGGTGGGATCAACGTCGGCACCCGTCTCGCACCGATCATCCCTGGCATGGTGTCTCGCAGCTCGGTTCGGACCTCGGGGACGTCACGGTCAGCACCACTGGCCCGCACCCGGGCGGCACCGGCGTCCGCGCCGGACCGGGCGACGCGCTCCCGGAGCCGGGACCTCCTGCTCGAGGCCGCAGACCGACGCGGACCGTGACCTCACTCCACAACCCGTGACCACCCAGCTGCGGAAGCGACGTCCTGCTCCGTGTGCGCCGCGGCGGGAGCCGCCGCCTGGTCAGGCATTCGGCGGGGCCGTTACGACGCCGCAGCCGGCCGCTCCACGTACTTCCGGTACGCAGCGGCCGACTCCGCCGCCGCAGCCGTCGCCCGCTCAGCACCCGACCCCCCGCTCGATATCAGAGGACATCGGGGACGGAGAGTTCATCACGCCTCCCGCGGATGTGAGGAAGCTTCCTGTTGCAATTTATATGCGACAGTACACCTTGGGGCGCTGTCGCCGGCCAGGGCGTCGTCCCAGGGCCATGAGCCCCTTCCATGGCAGGCGGGTTCGCGGGCGATCACCGCGACTGCGGTGGGCGACGTCGCTCAGCCCTGCGCGGAGCCCGCAACGCCCTCGAGAAGCGCAACGATGTGCGCCATCCCGGTGTGCACCGTCGCGAACCCCTCGCGCACCTCGTCCTCCAGCGAGGTGAGACGGCCCTCCAGCGAGGTGAGACGGCCCTCCAGCGACGTGAGGCGCTCGCCCTGGTCCAGCTGAGTCTCGCGCAGTGCGTTGAGGGCCTGGGTGTGGGCCCGCAGCTCGGCCCGGACCTCGGAGACATCACGGTCGGCGCCACTGGCCAGCACCCGGGCGGCACCCGCGTCCGCGCCGGACAGGGCGACGCACTCCCGGAGCCGGGCGACCTCCTGCTCTAGCAGGCTCACCCGCGCCTCGAGGCCGTCGTCAGGGGTCGACACGTGCCGGAGCGTACCGCGCTCGCCTGCGCCGACGAGGTGGATCCGCCGGACACGGTGCAGGACGTTGCCCCGTGCCCCACCGTCCGGAACTGACCTCGGCGACCCGGTCCAGCGATCCCCAAGGAACGGCAAACCCCGGGGTCGGTGCATCGTCAGTCCGGTTCCGGCCGGACCCGGCGCGCTCCCGGTGAGAGGCCGATGTCCATCAGCAGGTGCGGTCGCCCGACGTAGAGCTCGGGGGCAGCGCGCCGAACCCAGCCGAGCCTCGAGAAGAACACCTCGTTCGAAGGCTGCACGTGCGCGATCATCCGACGCCCGCCCCTGGCGGCGGCGGTCGCGACGGCGAACCGGACGAGCGGCGCGCCGAGCCCGGCGGCACGCAGGCCGGGAAGCACCGCGAGCCGATCGCCCTGCCAGTCCCCGGCCGGGCCGTCGAGGAGCGGGAACAGCCGCACCGCCCCGCCGGGAATGCCGTCGACGAGGCCGAGCACATGCAGGGTCGCCGGATCGGCGTCGTGGGCGTCGACGTCGGAGCCGTCGAACACGGCCTGCTCGTCGACGAACACCGCCCGCCGGATGTCGTGGTGGGCGGCCAGTTCGGCGCCGTCACGGACGAGCAGGCAGCCGGCGGCACGGACGGCCTCGGGGGCCGACGTCACGACAGCCGGGCCGACTCGACGTCGCGGCGGCAGCGCCGGTGCTCGGCCAACCAGCCGGCCCGGTCGGTGAACGCACGGGACAGCGCGTGGTGCTCGCCATCGGTCGCGGAGACCGTGACGTCGAGCCGGTAGGGCTCGCCACCCGACCACGGGTCGGCGGTGGCCTCGACGACGGTCCCGGACCGTACGTGCACCTCGACGCGCCGGCCCTCGGTGAGCTCCTCGACGTGCGCGGGTCCGGCGAGCACCGCCCAGTCCCGTCCGGCGCAGCGAGCGTCGTCGAGCACTGCGGCGCGGCGGCGACGTTCGCACTCGGCGGCGAGCTCGCGGTCGGCCATTCCGCATGCGACGGCGACAAGCAGGTCGGCGGGGATGGCGGGCCCGGCCGGGCACGCGGTGGCGACCAGCTCTCCGGAGGCGGCCTCTGCGGCGATCAGCTCCTCGGCACACCGGGAGCGCCTGCGCAGCTCGGCCACCACGGCCTGGACGTCCGCGAGCCCCCGCTGGTAGGACGACGGATCATTGATCAGGGTCGGGTAGAGACGGTCCTCGGCGGCCCGCCAACGACTGCGGGCCTGCGCCACCGCGGGCGAGCAGGGTGCGGCGTCCGGCACAGTGGGCTCCTGTTCCGCGCCGCAGGCGGCCGGGATCGTGGTCGACCCGGCCGGCCCGCGTCGCGCGCGAGGTGAAGCAGTGGGTCAGAGCGTCCAGGTCTGCATCACCAGGGCACCCTCGCGGCGGGCGGTGAGGTTCGCGTCCAGCACGTCGAGCGGATTGATCGGCTTGACACCCTCGATGAAGTCGGTCTCTCGCATGCCGTAGAGCATCGCGGCGGAGAACCGGCAGGCATAGACCTTGCCGCCCTCCTTCATGAAGGTCTCGAGCTGCCTGTTGTAGGACATCGCGCCGGGGAATGCCTCGTCACCCACCTTGGGGTAGCCGCGGGTGCCCGACGCCATCAGCGAGCCGGGACCGTACAGGATCAGGCTGGTGTCGAAGCCCTTCCGGTTGATCCGGGTCATGGTGAGCATGTTGACCAGGCCGACCGAGCCCTCGAACGGCACGGTGTGCATGAAGATGTAGGCCTTCTCGCCCTCGTTCGCCTGGATGTCCTCGAAGACCTTGTCCTCGTAGTCGACGATCGCGTCGCCCTTGTTGAGTCGCTCACCGGCGATCTGAGCCACGGCGGTTCTCCTTACTGGGTTGGGTTGGAGGTCGAGGGTCAGACCGCTGGCCCCTGGGAACGGGGTGGCGGCGCCCACGTCTTGCGATGGCTGCCCGGCATGGCCCGCATGATCGTACTGCGCAACGGCCACGGCAGCGCGTCGTAGATCGGCACGAAGACCTTGAGCCAGAACAGGTCCTTCAGGTTCTGCGGCGGGCGCGGCGCCGGGCTTCCCGTGCGCTGGGCCAGCTTCTGGTGGGCGGCGACGAGCAGGTAGTGCTCGGAGTTGCGGCGCAACCAGCCGAAGAAGACCTCTGGCGTGAGCGCAGTCGGTGCGGTCGGCATCGTCAGCCCCTCTGCGCCGCGGCGACGCCGTTGGTCGCGGCGACGGCGATGGGCTCGTTGAGCGCGCCGATGGCCGGGGAGTAGACGTTCTCCATCGACGAAAGGTCGTGCAACGTCATCCCGAACTTGATGGCCATGGCGAGGAAGTCGGCGCGCTCCTTGATGCCCTCGCCGCCGCCGACCAGCTGGGCTCCGATGAGGCGCAGCGTGCCGGGCTCGGCGAGCAGCTTGACCCGCACCGGCTTCACCCCGGGGTAGTAGCGGGCCCGGGAGATGCCCTGCGCCTCGCCCTTGACGTAGGGGATGCCCAGCGCGGTGGCCGTGGCCTCGCCGAAGGACGCACCGCCGATCACCCACTTGCCGGCCGGGGTTCCCCATGGGACGTAGACCGCGCGGTAGGCACGGTCACCGCCGCCGGCGTTGGTCCCGGCCGTCTTGCCCTGTGCGTAGGCGTGCGAACCGGTGAGGCCCTGCAACGGGGTGCGGGTGAGGCCGTGCGGGATCTCGACGACGTCGCCGGCTGCCCACACGCTCGGTGCCGACGTCCTCATGTGGTCGTCGACGATGATCCCGCCCGTGGAGCCGAGCCGCAGACCTGCCGCGGCCGCCAGCGTGTTGTTCGGGATCTTGTGGGTGGCCACCACGACGAGCTCGGCCGGGATCTCCCCACCGGAGGTCCGCACCCCGCGGACCTGGCCGGACGCGTCGCCGAGGAAGGCCTCGAGCGTGGTGTTGAAGTGCAGGTGCACGCCGAGCTCGCGCCACGACTCCTCGACCGGGGCCATGATGTCCGGATCGGCCATCATCGCGAGCGCGTAGGGGTTGGGGTCGATCAGGTGGGTCTCGACGCCGCGGTGCGCGAGTGCGGTGACCATCTCGATGCCGAGCGGGCCTGCCTCGACGACCACCGCACGCTTCGTCTCGGCGATGACCTTGTCCCACTCCATGGCCTTGCGGATGTTCTTGACAAAGTACAGCCCGCCGAGGTCGCCGCCGGGGACACCGGGATCGGCGTAGTCGAAGCCGGTGGCGATGATCAGGTTGTCGTAGCGTACGGCACCCTCACCCGTGACCGCGACGGTGTGCGCGGCGGTGTCGATCGCCGTCACCGCGGTCTCGTAGCGCACGTCGATGCCGGCGTCGACGTAGGCCTGCTTGCCCGCCAGGAACAGTCGCTGGAAGTCGTCGATCTCGCCGCCGTGCACGTAGGGGATCCCGCACGGGCTGTAGGCCACGTCCTCGTACTCGGTGTAGACCACGACGTCGGCGTCCGGGTCCGCTGCCTTGACCCCACCCGCGGAGCCGAGTCCGGCCGCTCCTCCGCCGATGATCACTGTCTTGCGCGGCACGTCGGACCTCATTCACTATCGTGGACGCGGCTTCTGACGATACTCAACGTCCGGAGCCTGTCAAACCCCGTCGACAACGACGTTGTCTTGGTTTTTCGAAGCGTAGAACCCCAGCAACGTCGTTCTCGACGAAACAGCCACGCGGACGATCGTTGTCCGGGACCCTCTGCGCGTGCTCGACGGACCGTTCCTCGGCTCGGCGGCGGTGGCCGCGGGCCTGCTGACCCCCACCCAACTACGCGGCAAGCGCTACGCGCCGGTGTTCCGGGACGTCTTCGTCCCCGCCGACGCCGAGCAGGATCTCCGCCTGCGCTCAACGGCCGCGTTCCTGCTCGCCCCCGCGCTGGGCGTGCTCGCCGGACACTCGGCCGCCGAGTTGCTCGGCGCCCACTGCAGCCCGATCAACGCGCCCGCCGAGCTGATCGCCCCGCGCGGCGACGTCCGGCCCCGCCGCGGGCTCGTCATCCGGCAGTACACCCTCGACGAACACGAGGTCGGCACCGTCGCGGGCTGCCGGGTCACCACCCCGCTGCGCACGGCGTGGGACCTCGGCAGGCGCCTACGGCTCGTCGAGGCGGTGGTCGCGGTGGACGCGCTGGCGCGGCTCGGACGCTTCGCCCCGGCCGCACTGCTGCACGGGCCGCCCGGGGCGCGGGGCTGCCGGTCACTGCGGCGCGCGGTGGAGCTCGCGGACCCGCGCGCGGAGTCCGCGATGGAGACCAGGCTGCGGCTCGTGCTCGTGCTCGCCGGGCTGCCCACTCCGGTATCGCAGTACGTCGTGCGCGACGCAGCCGGCGTCATCCTCGCCCGCCTCGACCTCGCCTATCCCGACGCGAAGCTCGCCCTTGAGTACGACGGCAGCGATCACTTCGACGCCGAGCGGTCCCGCCGAGACCGACGGCGAGACCTCGCCATCGCCGATCTCGGCTGGGACACCATGCGCTTCACCCACGACGACCTGCTGCTCGGCCAGCAACAGACCGTCCGACGGGTCGAGCGCAGGCGCACGGTCCGGCTGCGTCAACTCGCCAGCTGATCGTCGACAACGACGTTGTTGCTGTTTTTCGGCCCGGCAAATAGCAACAACGTCGTTGTCGACGGTCAGGTGGCCGCTGCGCGGGCGGTGTCGAGCAGGTCGCTCTCGGCTCGGTCGAAGGTGGCGGTGCGAGCCTGGGCGTCGTTCGCCAGGGCGTCCAGGCGCTCGCGCAGCTGGGCGGTCATCGCAGCCAGCGCGGCGGGCGCGGCGCCGCCTTCGGCGCGACGGCTCGCCACGATCTCGCGCGGGTCGAGCACCGCGGTCAGCTCCGCCCCGGCAAGTCCCCAGGAGCGGCCGGTATGTGCGAGCGCGGCGTCGTCAATCATCGCGCCGGTGATCTCGGCACCCGGGATGCCCGCGCGCGCCGCGGCCCGCACCGTGTTGCCGACGACGACGTACGCGCTCCGGTAGTCCACCCCGAGCCGCTGCACCAGGTGCTCGGCGAGGTCGGTGGCCTGGGTGTAGCCCCGGTCGAGCTCCTCGCGCATCCGGTCCGGGTTCACCCGCAGGGTGCGCACCACCCCGCTCATCAGTCGGGTGATCCGCAGGCTGAGATCGAGCGCGCGGGGCACCTCGCCGTAGGCGAAGATCAGGTTGTCGCTGCGTGCCGAGGGGCTCTTGGTCACTGCGAGGAACCCGGTGAGCCGCCCGATCAGCACCCCGGACGCGCCGCGCACGATGGCCAGCGCGTAGGGGTTGCGCTTCTGTGGCATGAGGATGCTGGAGCGGGTGTAGGCGTCGTCGAGGTCCACGAAGTCGAACTCGGAGGAGGAGAAGATCTCCAGATCCTCGGCCAACTTGGAGAAGTTGGACAGCAGGCTGGCCGCCGTCGCCAGAATGTGGATCAAGCCGTCGACCTGCCACATCGCGTCACGGGTATGCGGGATGACGCCGCGGAAGCCCAGCGCCGCCGCGATCGGTCCACGGTCGGACAGCAGTCGGGTGCCGTTCACGCAGCCCGCGCCGCCGGGGCTCGCGTCCACCCAGTCCAGCTCGTCGAGCAGCCGTTGCGCGTCCCGTACCGTGGGGTAGACGAACGAGAGCAGGTAGTGCCCGAACGTCGACGGCTGGGCCTGCTGCAGGTAGGTCTGGTCGGGCAGCAGCGTCTGCGCGTGTGCCTCGGAGGTCGCGACGGTGCCGCGGGCGAACCCGACGGCCTCGCCGACCAACTCGGTGAGCTGGCGGCGCAGATGCAGTCGCAGCGCCACCCTGGCGGCCTCCCGGCGCGGCCGCCCGGCGTGCAACCAGCCGGCCACGTCGCCGATCCGGGTGACGAAGTGGTGCTCACGGGAGTTGTAGGGCTCACCGTGCACCGGGTCGTACGGGAAGTCCTCGGGCGCGACCTCGCAGACCTCGAGCAGCAAGGCGAGCAGAGTGCGCCGGGCGTCGTCCGGGATGATCTTTCGACGACCCAGGTCGAGCACGTGGGCGAGATCGGCGAGGTTGAGGCCGCGATGCAGGAAACCGGCATCCGCGTTCTCCAGCGCGAAGCCCGAGTCGATCAGCTCCTGCGCCGGGCCGTGCTCCGGGAAACCCTCCGGCCGGGTGCGTCTGGTCACGGCGGGCCCTTCCTGCCGGTGGTCGAGCCGAGCGCGGGCAGCAGGCCGCCGGTGTGCCACCACAGAACCGGACCCGGCCCACCGGCCCGCAGCCGGTCGACCGCCACCGAGAACGCCTTGGCTCCGTAGGTCTCGTCGAGCAGCCAGCCCTCGGTGTGCAGCGCGAGCGCGGACCGGTCACGCTCGAGGTCCGACGCGACACCGAAGGCGGGCCGCCGGGCGTCGACGAGCTCGAGTCGTGGTGAGGGGGGCGCCGGCGCGGCGAACAGGGCGGCACATTCGCGGGCGAGCTCGTGCACCCGGTGCTCGATCTCGTCGGGTGGCCTGCTCACCGACACCCCGACCACCGGGACGTCGAGCCCGACCCGGCCCAAGCCGGCGAGCAGGCCCGCGCAGCTGCCACCGGAGCCGACGGGCAGCACGATCACCGCGGGTGGCCCGGCCTGCTCCGCCATCGGCTGCCCGACCGGCTCCGCCGCCTGCTGTGCGGCCAGCTGGGCCCCCAGCTCCGCCGCGGCCAGCGCGAACCCGACGGCGCCGAGCCCGGTGGATCCCCCACGCGGCACCCCGTAGGCCGGCCGGCCGGCTGCGGTGAGCTCGGCGACGCGGGCGGCCACCCGCTCGTCAACCTCTGCGCGCACCGAGCGGCCGGTCGGCAGCAGCCGCGCGCCCGCCGCCCGGGCCAGGGCCAGGCTGGGCGAGCTCGCGTCGCCCCAGACCACGAGCTCACAGTCCAGCCCGGCCACGCGGGCCGCCTGGGCCGCGGCCGGGCAGAAGTTGGAGCCGGGGCCGCCACCGGTGACGAACACCTCGGCGCCCTGCGCGAGCGCCGCGCCGAGGAGCAGCTCGAGCGGCCGGGTCTTGTTGCCCGCCACCCCGAAGCCGATCAGGTCGTCACGCTTGACGAGCAGCGGGCCGCAGCCCAACGCGCGTTCCAGCCGGCGCGCGCGCACCAGCGGGGTGGGCAGGACGGCGAGCCGGACGCGCGGGAGCTCGCCCGAATCGCGCGACTCGGTCGCACGGATACCCCGACTCGCGGGGTTGGGGAGGCGGGCGCGGGCGAGGACGGTGTCGACCATCGCGGTGGCGGCGTCGACGGCGGGGGCGGTCGCCCAGGCGCGGACCTGGGCCTCGGTGGCCAGGCCGCGGGTGCTCAGGCCGGTCGCGAGGTCGCTGTCGTCCTCGCGCAGGATCTCGTGCAGCGCCTGCTGGGCCCGGTGCTTGCCGAGCTGGGCGGACAGCCCGGCGAGCACCCGCTCGGACCCCAGCCCGGCGCCGAACCGGTCGACGTTGCGGGCCATCGCCTCGGGATGCACCTCCAATCCGTCGACGAGCGTGCGGGCCAGCGCCAGCGCCGCGCCGGTGAGCTGGCAGACCTCGGGCAACGCGACCCATTCCGCCTTCCAGGAGCGGCCGTCCCGCTCGTGGCCACCGACCATGCCCTCCACCAGCACCGCGGCCGAGCTGCGGGCGAGCCGGGCGAGCGTGTCAAGGTGCTCGCTGCCCTCCGGGTTGCGCTTGTGCGGCATCGTGATACTGGACACCGCGCCGGGGGGCGCCGCCTCGGACAGCTCGCCGATCTCCGGGCGGGCCAGCTCGTAGACCTCGGTGCCGATCCGGGCCAGCGTGCCACAGACCATCGCCAGCACCGAGCCGAACTCGGCGACCCGGTCCCGCGCGGTGAACCAGGAGATCCCCGGGTCGGCCAAGCCGATCTCGGCGCAGAACCGGGCCCGAAGCTGCGTACCGGCCGGGCCGAAGAACGCCAGCACACCCACCGCCCCACCGAGCTGGCCCACCGGCCAGCGGCCCCGACCGTCGCACATCCGTTCCAGCTGCCGGTGCACCTCGTCGGCCCAGGAGGCGACCTTGAACCCGAACGTGATCGGGGCGCCCGGCTGGCCGTGGGTGCGGCCCGGCATCACCGTGTCGCGGTACCGCTGGGCCAGGTCCAGCAGCAGCCCTTCGAGCTCGGTAAGCTCCCGCTGGACGATCTCGCCCACCCGGTGCATGACCAGACCGAACCAGGTGTCGGTGACGTCCTGCACGGTCGCCCCGACGTAGACGTGCTCGCGGACCTGCGCCGGCAGCACCCGCAGCAGGCCGCGGATCAGCCCCAGGGTGGAATGCGACGTGACCCTGGTCTGCTCGGCCACGTAGTGCAGGTCCAGCGCGTCGACCCGGGCCGCAGCGGTGATCGCCGCCGCCGACCCGGCCGGCACGATGTCCAAGGTGGACTGTGCTCGGGCCAGTGCGGCGAGGATGTCCAACCAGGACTGCAGCATGGCCCGCTCTTCGAAGATGCCGGCCAGCTCCGCGGTGCCCCAGAGGTGGGCGTAGAGCGTCGAGCTGGTCAGGCGGGTCGCCACGCCGGCTCCTGTTGCCCGGCGAGCAACGCCAGCGCCTCGCGCACGTGCTCCAGCGAGGAGCCCCACGGCACGCTCGCCCAGCCCGCGCCCGACTCCACGTGCTCCTCCTGCAGGCAGCACTTGGTCAGCACCGGGCCGGGCGTCGTCCGGACCGTCCACTTCGGACAGAGATCGACGGTGGGCGGGTCGGCGCCGTAGAACCAGCGGTGGATCTGCCGGCTGCGCGTGCAACCGAGCAGCGTCCAGTCGGCCCACTCCGGATGCTCGTCCAGATAGGACACCTGCGCGCCCGGCACCTCGCCACCCGAGCCGCGGCACGGCAGCAGGTAGTGCGCGGCGGGCGCGGCGGCAGCGAGCGCGGCCAGCTCGGTCAGCTCGCCGACCAGCTCGATCGGCGGCAGACCCTCGGTCACCGCGAGCACCCGGCGGGCCTGGTCGAGCAGCTTGGCCGGCTCGGGTGGCACGATCTCGCGCACGGTGACCCGCAGCGGCCGCGGCTCGACGATCACGTTCACATGCGCGTAGCGACCCTCGACCGCCACCGCCCTGATCCCGGGCGCCCGCCCGCGGGCCACCGCGGCCAGCACCGACGGGATGGCGGTGTCGGCCTCCGGCTCGACGACGTAGGCGCACTCGTCCGGTCCGGCCAGCAGCTCCACCCCGACGACCGGGGAGAACAGCTCGTCGTCGGACGCCCGTCGGATGTCCAGCAGTGCCGTCCGGGGGCGGCGGGACGACTCCGCAGCGCGGACCACCACGAACCGGGTGCGCCGGTAGGCGTCCCGGCCCAGCAGGTGCGCCTGTAGCGACACTTCGTCGAGCGCGACGTTCGCGGGCAGCCGAGTCACCGCGACCCCGCGGTACCGGTTCGGGACGAAGTTGGGCCCGGTCGTTGCCTCCGACGGTGACCTCGCGAGGTCGGTCACGCCGGCTCCGATCCCGCCCGGTATCTGCGGTCCACCGCGGCGGTGTCCGAACGCAGGCCCAGCCGCAGTGTCTCCACCGATACCGCGTCGTGGAGCGCGACGTTGCCGAGGTTGACGTCCGGGCCGAAGCGCCGGATGAACCACGCCTGCTGCGCCGACCGCGGCGCCTCGAACACCACCCGCTGCACGCCCACCGCGGCAACCACGGCCTCCACGACGTCCGGGCGGACCCGTCCCGACTCGTCGAACGTGCCGACGGTGCCACTCTGCCTGCCCTCGGTGACCACCAGGCTCGCCCCGGCGTCGAGGTCGGAGCAGCACTCCGCGGGCCAGTGCCGGGCGGCGCGCTGCTCGCCGGGCGCCTTCGCGCCGACCTCGGCGAGCACGGTGAAGTCGAGCGCTGCCCGGCGGATCAGTGCGCGCTTGTCCGCAACCGACATCGCCACCGTGCCACGGGAGACCTCGACGTGGCCGAACCCGGCCGCGCGGGCCCAGGCCAGGCACTCCGGAGCGCGGTCCTGGGCCCAGGCGATCTCCAGCAGCGTGCCGCCGAGACAGGCCGCGATCCCGTGCCGGGCGAGCAACGTGAGCTTCGCGCCGAGCGCGGGGTCCACGTAGGCCGTGCCCCAGCCGACCTTCCAGATGTCGATGTACGGCGCGGCCGACTCGAGCAGGTCGGCGGTCGCCACCCGTCCCGCGCCCTGGTCGAGGACGTGGGTCAGCCCGGTGGTCCGCGGTTTGCCCGAACGCGGTGGCAGGTCGAGGAAGTCGGCGGGAGGGCCGCCCGCGGCCGACGGCGCACCGCTGGTCGGAATGGTGTCAGCCACGTACCAGCTCTACCACGCCGGCCGACGCCGGACCGGACGACTCCGGTGGCGTCACCGCAGCCCCCCGTCCGACGATGTCCATGGCGAGGCTGAACACCCGCTCGGCCCGCTCGGGGTCGTTCCAGGCATGGTTCTGCGCGAAGCACAACCAGTCTGCGGGCCCGAGCACCGCGGCCTCGGAGTAGTCCAGCTCGCGCCAGGTGACGGCCAGCTCCAGCAGCGCGAGCAGCTCCTCGACGTCAATGTCCACGTTGAGCAGCCGGTCGTGGTGCCCGGGATGACGGGCCGCGGCCGGGCAGGCAGTGCGGCAGGTCATCAATCGGAAGGGGGCAGGGGCGACGCTGGTCATCGACAGCTCCCGATCGGTACGGTCCGGCACATGACGGCACCCACGATGGGTTATCCCGGTTGCACGGATGTTGCAGCCACCGAACAGGCGGCGCAACGGACGTGACCTACCGCACCGTGACGGCCCGCTGGACCGGTGGGTTGCGGGCGGTCGTCGACGCGGGCGGCTTCGAGGTGGTGGCCGATGAGCCGGAGTCGGTGCCCGGCGGCGCCGGCACCGGTCCGCAGCCCACCGAGCTGCTGCTGGCCTCGATCGCCTCGTGCTTCGCCCTCGCGCTGGCCTACAGCGCGGCCCGGCGCGGCGCGACGCTCACCGACCTGCGCGTCGACGTCACCGGGCACTACGACGGGCCCCGCTTCGACGCGTTCCGGATCGTCGTGCACGCGGGTGCGCCACCGGGGGTGGAACTGGCGAAGCTGATCGAGGCGGCGAAGCGGGTCTGCTACGTCACCCGGACGCTGTCATCGCCCCCCGAGATCGAGGTCGTCGTCGAGGAGTGACTCCGTTGCCTCCGATGAACCCGGTGCCGCCGGCGAACCCCTGGCCTCCGACGATCGCAGGGCCAGCTCGGTGACCGTGCGCAGCGGCAGCCCCAGCGCGTTCGCCGCGGCGGCGACGTCGTCGTGCTCGGGCTTGGCGCCGTAGGGGCCGCGCTTGACCCGGATCCGGTACCCACCCACATCCACTGTGGACATGTGGCGAGGCAGCGCGAGCCGGTCGACGGTGCTGCGGCGCAGCCCCAGGCTGCCGGTCTCGCGCAGCACGATCCGTTCGCACGCCGCGGCCTGCTCGGGGGCGGCCAGCACGTGCACGGTGTGCGCGGGCCGCGCCTTCTTCATCGTGATCGGGCTGGTCCAGGCATCCGCGGCCCCCGCGGCGAGCAGGCGTTCGACCAGGTACCCGAGCACCTCGCCCGTGACGTCGTCCACATTGGTCTCGAGGTGGACCATCGGCAAGCTCGGCACCGGCGCGTCCCCGAGCAGCGCCGGCAACACGTTCGGCCGGTCCGGTTCGTCCCGGCCGCCCGCGCCGTAACCGGTGGCGCGCAGGGTCATCGCGGGCACCGGGCCGAACCTCGCGCCCGCGGCGAGCAGCAGCGCGATGCCGGTCGGGGTCACGGTCTCCCCCACCGTCCCGGTCGACGTGACGGGCGCGCCGGCCACGGCGAGCAGCGCCGCCGCCGCCGGGGCGGGCAGCGGCAGCGTGCCGTGCCGGGTCGCCACGGTGCCGCTACCCAGCGCCAGCGGGCCGCAGTGCACCTGCGACACCCCCAGCAGGTGCAGCGCCGCGGCCACCCCGACCGTGTCGACCACCGCGTCGACCCCGCCGAGCTCGTGCAGGTGCACTGCCTCGGGCGCCACCCCGTGCAGCCGGCCCTCCACCTGCGCGATCGCCTGCACCGCGCGGGTGGCGAGCGCCGCGACCGGGGCCGGCCGGGCGCGCCCGACCAGCTCCAGCACCGCGGCGACGGGCCGTTCGGTGCCGGTGTCGGGCCCGGTCACCCTGGCCAGGGTCGCGACGAGCGCGCCGCGGGTGGCGGGCTCGGCGGTGAGCTCCCAGCCGGTCAACCCGGTGGCGGCGACCGCGGCGCGCACCCCGTCCAGCGGCGCGCCGAGGTCGAGCAGGGCACCGAGCAGCATGTCACCGGACACCCCGCTGAACGGGTTGAACCAGACGATCACCGGCGACCCGCGATCCGGTGTGCGGCCAGCGCGGCGCCGAACCCCGAGTCGATGTTGACGACGGTGATCCCGGCCGCGCACGAGGACAGCATCGCCAGCAGCGCGGTCACCCCGTCCAGCGCGGCGCCGTAGCCCACCGAGGTGGGTACCGCGATCACCGGACAGCCGACGAGCCCGCCCACCACGCTGGGCAGCGCGCCCTCCATCCCGGCGATGCAGACCACGACGTCGGCCGCGGCGAGCCGGTCGCGCACCGCGAGCAGCCGGTGCAGCCCGGCCACCCCGACGTCGGGCAGCGGTTCGACGGTCAGCCCGACGGCCGCGGCGACGGCCGACGCCTCGGCCGCCACCGGCCCGTCGGACGTCCCGGCCGAGACGACCGCGAGCCGGAACCCGCGCGGCGCGGCGGGCCGCCAGCAGAGCAGCCGGGACGCGGGGTCGTGCGCACCGCCGGGTACCGCCGCGATGACGGCTCCGGCCACCGCCGGCTCCACCCGGGTGACCAGCACCGGGCCGGCGTTGGCCGCCAGCAGGCTGGCGACCACGGCGGCGATCTGTCCGGCGGTCTTCCCGGGGCCGTAGACGATCTCGGGCAGGCCCAGTCGCGCCTCCCGGTCGGTGTCCGGGCGCGCGAAGCCCAGATCCTCGAACCCCGGCCCGCTCACCGGTCGGGCAACCCGAGCAGCACGTTCATCCGACCGCTGGCGAAACCCTGCAGGTCGAGCGCGCAGAACTCGAAGCCAACGCCGCGCACCGCGGTGTCGAGCTCCCGGCGCAGGTCCCCGGCCCGGTCCAGCTCGGCGGCGGGCAGCTCGACGCGGGCCACCGTGCCGCGCGCGTGCACCCGCACCCGGCAGACCGGGAAGCCCAGGCCGTGCACCGCCTCCTCGGCGGCCTCGATCCGGGCCAGCACCTCGGCGGTCACCGGGTCCCCGTAGGCGACCCGGGACGAGAGGCAGGCCGCAGCGGGCTTGGTCGCGGTACGCAGCCCGAGCACCCCGCTGATCCGGCGGACGTCGGCCTTGGTCAGCCCGGCGTCGACGAGCGGGGCGATCGCCCCGCGGGCCACCGCGGCCCGCTGGCCGGGACGGTGCCCGCGGAGGTCGTCGACGTTGGTGCCGAGCGCGATCACCGCGCCGGACAGCTCGGCCAGCGGCGCGAGCGCGTCGAGCAGCGCACTCTTGCAGTGGAAGCAGCGGTCACCGGCGTTGGCCACGTACTCCGGCCGGTCCAGCTCATCGGTGCACACCTCGACGTGCGCGATGCCGCGCTCGCCGGCGAACTCGCGGGCCGCGCGGCGCTCGGCCCGCGGCAGGCTCGCCGACACCGCGGTGACCGCCACCGCGGCCGCACCGAGCTGCTCGCCGGCCACCGCGGCCACGAGCGCGGAGTCGGCTCCGCCGGAGAAGGCCACCAGCAACCGGCCGGCACGGCGCAGCCGGGCCCGCAGCGCGTCGAGCTGCTCGACCACCGTGCTCACCTCCCGGCGTGGGTACACCTTAGGCCGCTTCCGCTCTGTCGCCCACGATCACCGAGCAGGCGACAACAATCGCGGAGACGCAGCCGGCGACCCGCCGACCGGCTGGAGCTGCACCCGGTATCGGCAATGCGCGTCACGATTGCTCCTGACCTGGCCGGGTACCATTGCCGGAGAGGGCAGGAGGTGACACACGGTGGACGCCGGCGACCGACGCGGTGCTGCGCGTCGCGCCCCACCTCCGCCCCAGTCTCCTCGGCCCCAGTCCCCGCCGGCGGAGCAGCGAACCTCACCCGTCGAACCGGAGCAGGATACCCGGAACAAGGTCGCGCGGGACGCGACGCGCCGGGGCGACCCGGAGCGTCCCGTCCCGCGGGAGCACCCCTTCGCACCCGGACGCCCCAGCCCGGCGAGGCGGCCGAGCCCACGCCCGCGCCCGGAGCGCGCCACACCGCGGGAGCGACGACCTGAGGGGCGCGCCCCCGCCACCGCCCGCCCGGCCCGGGAGTCACCCGCCCACGGCGCCGCCGCGACCGTCAGCCCGCCGCTGTCCGGTCGCCGTCGAGCCGCAACCGCCACCATGCCCCGGTGCCACGGGCTCACCGCCGCGCTCGCGGCGACAGCGGCCGCGGTGGTGCTCCCCGGACTCGGCCACCTGCTGCTCCGGCGGCACCGTACCGGCGCGCTGATCCTCGGGGCTTTCCTCGCCGCCATCCTCCTGCTCTTCGTCGGGGCGCTGTCCATCCGTCGCCGTGAGGTGTTGGCGTACGCGCTCTCGGCGCGGACGCTCGGCGTCGTCGCGGTGGCGAGCCTCGTCGTGGCGGTGGTCTGGATCTCCGTGATCATCCGGACCTACCTGCTGGCGAAGCCGGTCCGGATGGGCACCGCCCGCAAGATCCTCGGGGCGGTGGTGGTGGCCGCGTTGTGCCTGGTGGTGGCTGTACCGTTCGGCTTCACAGCCAACCTGGTCAACTCCCAGCGCAACCTGCTCGACGCGGTGTTCCGCGGCGGCGGCGGGGGCACCTCGGCCGTCGACGCGATCAAGGCGCCGCGGCTCAACATCCTGTTGCTGGGCAGTGACGCCGGACCCGACCGCACCGGCACCCGGACCGACACGATGATGGTCGCGAGCGTCGACACCCACACCGCGAAGACGATTCTGTTCGGCCTGCCCCGCAACATCGAGCACGCCCGGTTCCCGGCGGGCTCGCCGATGGCCCTGCGGTTCCCCGACGGCTTCCACGACCCGAGAGCGCCGTTGTCGGGAAACTACCTGCTCAATGCCGTCTACACCTATGCCCAGCAGAACCCGGACCTGGCGCCGTCCGGGCCTTCCGCGGACCCGGGTTTGAACCTGCTCGGTTCCACCGTCGGGTACATGCTCGGGCTGCCGCTGGACTACTACCTCGAGATCGACATGGCCGGGTTCGCGTCCTTGATCGATGCGGTGGGTGGGGTCACCGTTGACGTCGGACCGACCCCGATCCCGATCAACGGGGTCACCGCCGACGGGAGGCACATCACGCCCACCGGCTACATCCAGCCGGGCGTGCAGAAGCTCGACGGCGAGGATGCACTGTGGTTCGCGCGCTCCCGGCGCGACTCGACGGACTACGACCGGATGGGCCGGCAGCGCTGCCTGATCAATGCCGTGCTCGACCAGAAGAGCCCGGCCGACCTGCTGGGCCGCTTCCGGGCGATCGCCGCGGCGGCCACCGACAACGTCTCGACGAACATCCCGCAGGACGTGCTGCCGAAGCTGGCGTCGCTGGCCGGGGACGGGGTGAACCTGCAGAGCGTCACCTTCGACCCGAACCTGGTCGACCCCGGGGAACCGGACGGCCACTTCAACCCCGCGCAGCCGGATGTCGGTTACATGCGCCAGGTCGTCGCGGCGGCGATCAGCGGCAGGACGTCGGCCACCTCGAGCCCGACCACCACTCCGCGCAGCAGCACCCGTTCCGCGGGCCCGACGACCCAGCCTCCAGCGCCGGCCGGGCCGACGTCAACGGCCCCGATCCCGGTCGGGGGGGCCTGCGCGGCTGCCGGGTCCTGAGCGGGCCGTGACAGGGTGCCCTGGCGCCGTCACCACCCAGCGGCCACGTCAACCCGCCCGACCGCACAATTATCCCATGCGGATCACCCTCGCCCAGCTCGCCCCCCGGCTGGGAGATGTCGACGCGAACGTCGAGCGGGCCGAACAGGTGGTCACCGAGGCCGTCGCAGACGACTCCGACCTGGTTGTCTTCCCCGAGCTGTTCCTCAGCGGGTACCTCGTCGGCGACGTCGTGGAGGACGTCTCGCTCGCCCTCGACGACGAGCGGCTGGCCCACCTCGCCCGCCGGACCCACGGCGGGGTGCTGATCAGCTTCCCGGAGGCGCAGGCGCACGGTCTGCACACCTACAACAGCGCCGCCTACTTCGAGGACGGCAGGCTCGTGCACGTGCACCGCAAGCTGTACCTGCCCAACTACTCGATCTTCGAGGAGCGCAAGCACTTCCTGCCGGGGCAAACCTCCCGCGCCTACCCGGTGCTCGGTGGACGGCTCCGCGCGGCCACCCTGATCTGCAACGACGCCTGGCAGCCGCAGCTGGCGTTCCTGTCGACCCAGGACGGCGCACTGGTCCTGCTGGTGCCCACCGCGAGCGCGCAGAGCATGTTCCCCGAGCGCTACGAGTCGCGGGACTACTGGCGCGGCATCACCCAGTTCTTCGGCCGGATGTACCAGCTCTACGTGGTCTTCGTGAACCGGGTGGGCAGCGAGGGACAGCTCACGTTCTGGGGCGGCTCACACGTCGTCGACCCGTGGGGCGAGGTGGTCGCCGAATGCCAGGAGAACGTCGAGCACGTGCAGACCGTCGAGATTGACATCGGCCAGGTCCGGCGCCGGCGCCGTGACATCCCGCTCGTGCGCGAGGCCCGACTCGGGCTCATCCGCCGGGAGGTGGACCGGCTGCTCGACGAGGGCGGGGACCTGTAGCCAAGCGGCCTCCGGCCGAGATCCGGCCGAGATCGACGCGTGCGGGACATCAGCCGCACCGGGCGGGCCGGTGTCACACCGCGCCAGGTGGAACCACACCGACCTGCTGGCCCAGCTCGGCGGCGGCCGGTCCCACGGGACGGAGCGCAACCTGACGGTTGGCTGATCACGTGCCCACGTCAGGTTGCGCTGGGCAGTCCGGGGCTGCTCAGGTCAGCTGGCGTCCCACGGTGTGCAGCACCAGCCGGGACGGGCGGTGCACGGTGTGTTCGGCGATGACGGCGTCGGCCTCGGTGCCACGTTCGGGCACTACTGTGGTGTGCAGGTTGCGGCTCAGCCGCGGGAAGTTCGCGCCGGCGATCTCGAGCCGGACCCGGTGCCCCACCCGGAAGGTGTGCGCGGTCTGGTGCAGCGGCACCGCCAGTTCGACGACGACGCCGGGCGCCAGCCAGTCGGCCACGCCGCCGGATCGGTACCGGGTGCGCAACGCGCCCTCGCTGACCCCGGCCGCGAACCCGTCGGGCTCGATGTCGACGAGCGTCGCGCACACGTCGGCGTCGGGCGCCGTGCTGGACATGAAGTCGCGGAACGCGACGACCTGCAGCAACGGCACGTCGACCCGGTCGGGGTGTTCGGCCAGGGTGGGCCGGTGCCAGTACGGATCGCCCGGTTCGTGGTCGAGCCATTCGGACCAGAACGGGGCGATGGCCCGGTCGCCGAGCACGTCCAGGCCGGTCAGTGGCAGGCGCGTGACCGCGGAAACGGGGTCGGCGAGCGCCGTGGCGATCCGACCGAGCACCGCGGCGCGCTCGTCACCGGGCAGGTCCGCCCGCCGGAGCGCCTCCACCGAGTGACTCAGGGCGTAGGTGGCGAGGAAGCCGAGCTCGAACAGCCCGCCCGGCCGCACGGTCGGCGCGAGGTCGGTAGCGCCGACCATCGCGAGCGCCGCCCGCAGGTGTGGCGGCCGGGCCGCGACCGCCTGGAACGTCGTCATCGCGTGGTACGACGAGCCGTAGCTGCCGATGTTCCCGTCGCTCCACGGCTGCGCGGCGGCCCATTCCACGGCGTCATAGCCATCGTCGAGCTCCTGGTGGAAAAAGTCGATCTCGCCACCGGAGCCGAACCGCCCGCGCACGTCCTGAACCACCACGGCGTAGCCACGGCGGGCGAGCCACACCGGGTCCGCGACCAGCGCGGACACCAGTGTCGGATTTGTCCGGTCATAAGGGGTGCGGTGCAGCAGCACGGGATGGCAGGCGTCGTCGGCAGGGCGGTAGACGTCGGCGGCGAGCGGCACCCCGTCACGTGTCGTCATCCGTGAGTCGGTGTCGACGATCAGCCCTACCATCGGGCAAGGATAAGCCTCGCCCAACGCTGTGATCAGGGGTTCGTTCCGTGCGGGCGGGCCGGTTCTGCCAGGCTGTGCGGCAGACCGAACGCAGTCGAGAGGAGCACGACGATGGCACTGCCCACACTGACCCCCGAACAGCGCCAGGAAGCGCTGAAGAAGGCCGCCGCGGCACGCACTGCCCGCAAGGAGCTACGGGATGCGATCGCCCGTGGTGAACAGACCATTCCCGCGGTGCTGGACCGGGCCAAGTCCGACCAGATCGTCGGGAAGACCAAGGTCAGTGATTTGCTCAAGAGCCTGCCCGGCTACGGACCGGCCAAGGTGAGCCGGCTGCTGACCGAGACCGGCATCGACGCCTCGCGCCGCGCCGCCGGCCTCGGTGACCGGCAGCGCCAGGCGCTGCTCGACGCGCTGAAGTGAGCTCGGGCCCGGTCCGGCATTGTCCGGCCGAGTCGGGCAGTATCCCAGGCGCAGCCGCCTGCCCTCACCTGACAGCACCGACTCGTAGGGCCCGGGCCACCAGCGCTCGCGCCGAGCTGCCTGCGACACCGAGCCGCGCGAGCTCGGTGCAGACCTCGCGAGCGGTCCGGCCGTCGGCGACGGTGTCACGGAACTGCAGGAGGTCGACGCCCCCACCCGGCGGACGAGATCGTCGTCGGGGAGAACGGTGCATTCGTCGGCCACGATCCGGCCGCCGCGGTTCACCCCGACCCCCTCGACGCAGGCCACCCACCGCAGCCGGTGTCCGGAGTCGATCCGAACCCCGTTCGGGCCATCGGACGCCGTCGGCAACCCATCCGCGTCCCGCACGCCCGGTCGCGTCCACCGCCGCGGCGGCGCGCAGGTATACCTCGCCGGCACGCACCTGCACCGCGCCGCCCGGCAGGGCCATCGGCGGACCGACCGTGGTGACGGAAGCGTCGGGGCTGCTCGCCGCAGCGGCACGAGGCCGTCGTGGACTGTCTTGCTTGCCCGGGAACGCCCGGAACGGTACGAACCGTCGCTGTACCGAACCGGCCCCGACAACGACCCGCCGGAGACGCCTGACGAAAGCCCTGACCACTGACCAGGTGGTGTTCGATATGGCAGCGAGCCACGGCCTTGATCCGCCCTGCCGGGACAACCGAGCACGGTCAACTGCCGTGGCCGAAGTCGTTGTCCACGGTGCTCAGAACCCAACCTCCGAGCCGGGTGTTGTCGGCCAGTTCGGCGTATCAGGCTGCCCGCCACCCGCCTCCTCCACCCGGAAGCTTCGGGACCGGAGGACCCCGCTCGCCGAGGGACGGGAGCCAGACCATGAGCACAACGACACCGAGCGCCACCGGCGGTGATACCCCGTGGCCGGGCATCCCCTTCCGCTTGCCGGTCGCGCTCACGTGGCTGCGCGGCGAGAGGACGAGGCAGTGGCTGCGCCGCAAGGCCGTTGCGGCCTGGATGAACGTCCTGATCGCCGGGGCCGCGGTGGTCACCGTCGTTACCGCCGGCTTCCTCGCCGAGCACCACTGGCCCGAGCCGAGCACGTGGGGCGTCGGGGCGCTGAAGCTCTTCGCGCTGTGGTGCCTGTCGTTCCTGCCAGGCTGGCTCTACGTGCGCTTCCTCGGCACGCGGGCGCAGGCGTTGTGGAGCGAGTACGTCCTCACGCTGCACCGGCTGGGTTGGGACCGGCCGCGGCACCTGCCCGAGCCTCTGCGGGACTCGGACTTCTATGCCCAGTGGAGCAAGGGTCCGGCTTCCCGCATCCGGGTGCGGGACAACATCTACCGACAGAAGTTCGAAGCGTACTACGGGCGACAGATGCCCGGCGGCGACGCAGGCCCCACCACCTCCGGAGCGCCGGACCGTCCGAAGCGCAGCGGCGAGACATCCGACGACGACTTCGTGGTCAGCACCGACTCGCTCTTCCCCGTGTTCCTCGCCACCGCGGCGCTCGCGGTCGGCTGGTCAGCGGTGCTCTGGGACACGACCTTCCTCACTGCTCCGGCCGGGATCTGGGACGTGCTCAAGTACGGCTTCCTCGGTGCGTACGCCTTCGTCACGGGCATGCTCATCCGGCGCTTCTTCCAGAGCGACCTGCGCCCGAGCGCCTATGCGACAGCCGTGCTCCGGATCATCCTGGTACTGCTGATCGTCGCCGTGCTGCACCAGGTGGTGTCGTTGTCGCCAGCGATGCTGCCCGGCGAGCTCGCGGCCGCCTTCCTCGTCGGCTTCTTCCCGCTGGTCGGTCTCCAGGTGCTACAGCGGACGACGTCGAAGCTGCTCAGGGTGGTCGTCCCCCCGTTGACCTCGGACTACCCCCTCGAGCAGCTCGACGGCCTCAACCTCTGGTACGAGGCACGGCTGACCGAGGAGGGGGTCGAGGACATGCAGAACCTGGCGACCATGAACCTCGTCGACGTGATCCTGCACACCCGCGTCCCGGCGGGCCGGTTGGTGGACTGGCTCGACCAGGCGTTCCTCCTGATCCACCTCGGCGGGGCCGACCGCGCCGACCTCAGGCGCCTGCGACAGGGACGGGCGCGACGGAATGCCACGGGCGGGGCGGACGCCAGGGTCGCGCTGCGGCAGGTCGGCATCAGGACCGCAACCGACCTGCTCAAGGCCCTGTCGCAGGAAGCCCCGTCACAGGAGGAACGGCCACCGGAGCAGACGGGGGCGGGCGGTTCGCCCGGGCTGGCTGGCTCGCCGCCCCAGCGCCGCTTCGTCCTGCCTCCCGGGCTCAGCCACCCGCCTCTGCCCGAGGACCAGCTGCGCCTGTTGGTTCGGGTGCTGGCTGCCGAGCCGGGGCTGGCACCGGTCTGGAACTGGCAGCGCAACGGCGTACCGCCCTACCCCGGCTGAGCGGCTGCCCGACCCGGGCAAGATCTGGAGCACCGCGAGTCGCGGTATCCGTGCGCCCGTGTCGCTCGATTCGTGCGAGACCCTGGCGCGATGACCGACAGCTGGATCGACCTCGGCAACAGCGTGCTCGCCCGGCGGCACGTCGAGCTGGATCTGACCACCGGCCTGGTGCTCGGGGACGAGCGAGCCCTGGTCGTCGACACGCGGGGGGACGCCCAGCAAGGCGCAGAGCCCGCGGCGGCGGTGCGCGCGATCACGGCGCTCCCGGTCGTCGTCGCGATCACTCACGCGCATTTCGACCATTGTTTCGGCACCGCGGCATTACTGCCCTGCCCGGTACACATGTTCCGGACGCAGGTGTCGTCTTCGCCGGCGATCTCGTGGAGCAGGGCGCACCGCCCGACTTCACTGAAGCCTTCCCGCGGGACTGGCCAGGCGCCCTCACCGAGGTGCTCACGCTCGGCTCGGCTGCGCGGCCGTCGTCCCGGGGCACGGCGCACCGATGACCACCGCCGAGGTCGGCACCCAGCGTGACTCGCTTGCGGAGGTGGCGACGCTGCATGGCGCCGTCGCAGTGGGAGAACTGGACGCGGCCACGGCTGACCGGCGGTCACCCTATCCAGGAGTGCGCTGGCCCGATTGACGCGGATCCCGCAACTCACGCGCGCAAATACCGCGACTCACTCGCGGAAATACCGCGACTCGCGGGATTTATCGTGCCGGGTGCGGAGGCGACCGGGATCTCCACGTCCGATCAGGCCCTGCTGAACGCCTGCAGAGTCGTCTGTCCGTCGCCGCTGGTGCCGACGACGAGCTGGTACGGTTCCCGAGTGGTCACCCGTCCGTGGGGTGGCGCACAGGTGCGGTCGACGGGGCCGCCGCGGCCCGGTGGCCGCGCGGGCGGACCGCTGAATGCCCTGCGGGGCATAGGTCCAGGGCGTGCGGGCCGGCGAGTTCGACGACCTGACCTGAACGCGTCGGTCAGTCAGTTGCCATACACCCGCCGCGGCGTGACGAGCACGGCCGCGCGGCGCTGCTCGTACATGGTGGCGTCGTAGGCGTCCCAATCGTCGTGAGTGCCGCCGGCGCCGGTGAAGATCTCGCGCAACAGCAGCCGCAACCGCTCGTCGTCCACGCCGTCGGCGGGGTCGTCCGGTCCGATGAGCTCCACGCTGCCGTCGACGGCCAACCAGCGCCAGCCCGCGCGGAACGCCAGCGTGAGCTGCGGCCGGGCCCGCAGGTTCGCGAGCTTGACCTTGCCGTAGGTCACGAAGCCCACCGTGGCTGCGCCGGTGCGTGGGTGCGGCACCGGCCCCGCGTTCACCAGCGACGACTGCGGCGAGCCGTCGGCACGCACCGTCGACACCACGGCCAGGTAGTGCTCCGGCGCGGCGAGCGCCCAGACGTCCTGCAGGTCGGCCATCAGTCGAGAGTAGGCCGTGCGGGTGAACGGCGAGGTGCGGCGGGATACCGGAACCGACTCCGCACCGATTTCCCAGGCTGCACACAGCGCCGTCTCAGATTCCGGGCACACTGTAGGAGCCATGAGCGACGAGCAGTGGGTACAGGGCCGGTCCGACGAGCCGGCCGAAGACGCCCGGAACCAGCAGTCCCCCGCGCCGCACGAGGGCGACCGCTCGTTCACCGGGAGCGCCGGACAAGCCGAAGGCACGGACCGGTACGCCCAGCCCGGCGGGTCGGGCGGCCCCCCGCACGGCGCTCCCTACTCCGGCGCGCCCTACGCGCCACCGTGGTCCGCCGGTCCCTACGGGAGCGCCCAGGACCCCGGACAGCCCTACGGCGGCGGCCGGCCGGCCGGCACCCCGGGTGCGGGCGGCCGCAGCCGCCGGCCTCGCTCCATGGGCGGCATCGTGGCCGCTGCGCTGATCGCCGGCCTCATCGGGGGTGGCGCCGGGTTCGGCGGTGCCTACGCCTTGCTCGAGGGCGGCTCGAGCAGCTCCGGCGTCACGCTCAACGGAGTCCCGGCGAGCACCACCGTCGCGGCCGTCGCGAACGGGACGATCGCGGCCGCCGCGCAGCAGGCGATCCCGAGCACCGTGGACATCCGCGTCCCGGTCGCTCAGGGCATCGCCGAGGGCAGCGGCGTCATCCTCACCGCCGACGGTGCCGTCCTCACCAACAACCACGTCGTCGACGGCGCCACCGGACCGATCGGCGTCACGCTGGCCGACGGGTCGCAGCACGCCGCGACCGTGGTCGGCACCTCCCCGAGTTACGACCTCGCAGTGCTCAAGCTGCAGAATGTGTCCGGGCTGACTCCGGCCACGCTGGGCCGCTCTCAGGACGTGCAGGTCGGGGAGCAGGTCGTGGCGATCGGCTCGCCGCAGGGCCTCACCGGCACCGTGACGGCGGGCATCGTCAGTGCGTTGAACCGCACCGTCGCCGTGCAGGGCGACAACGGCGCCGGCGTCGTCTACAACGGCCTGCAGACCGACGCCCCGATCAACCAGGGCAACTCCGGCGGACCGCTGGTGAACCTCGACGGCCAGGTCGTCGGCATCAACTCCGCCATCGCGACCGCGGGAAGCCAGTCCACCGGCAGCATCGGGCTCGGTTTCACGATCCCGGTCGACCAGGCCCGCCGGGTCGCCCAGGAGATCCTCGACACCGGGCACGCGACCAAGCCCGTCCTCGGCGTCCAGGGCAGTACCGGCGGCAGCCGCTCGGTCACCGCGGCGGGCGCCACGATCGCCCAGGTCGTGCCCGGCTTGCCCGCGGCGAACGCGGGGCTGGCCGCGGGGGACCTGGTCACCAAGGTCGGCAGCGCCTCGGTGAACGACTTCTCCGATCTCGTCGCGCGGATCGGCGGCCATTCACCCGGCGACAAGGTCACCCTGACCGTGAAGGGCGGCGACGGCAACGAGCGTGCGGTCGACGTCACGTTGGGCAGCACCGTCGACCAGGGCGCGACGACCACCAGCGGCGGCTCGACGACCCCGTTCGGCGGCCAATCCCCGTTCGGGGTCAACCCCTTCGGCGGCGGTCACTGACCGCGGAGTCTCAGTCGGGCAGCAGCCAGGCCCGCACCTCGTCGCCGTCCGCGCCGCCGGGTCACCCTCAACCCATTCCCAGCATCCGGTCGATGACGATCTCGACGACAACCCGCTCCGGGTTCTCCCGGGGCACCCGGTAACGGCCGGCGTAGCGGTGCTCGGCGTCGGCCACCGAGTCCCGATCCGCACGCACCATCGCGATGCCCTCCAATGTGGACCAGCGGCGGCCGTCAACCTGGGACACCGCCACCCGGACACCCCCTGGTGCTGCGGCGGCGACGTTGCGCGCCTTCTGCGAGCCGCGGCTGCAGATCACCCGCACGACGCCGGACTCGACGTCGAGCGTGGCACCGACCGGGACGACGTGCGGGCTGCCGTCCCGGCGCGGGGTGATTAGCACGGCGAGGTGGCGCTCCCTCCAGAACTCCCGGAACTCCGCCGACACCCGCTCAGGATCCAGCCCGCGCGCCACCATGGCCCCAGCCTGCCCGAGGGTCGGGCACCTCGACCCGCCGGTGCGGCTCCGCTGTCCGGGCGACCGCCTGACCGGGTCACCGCGCGACCGCGTGGACACCCCGCTTGTCCCAGCCGCGCCGTTGATCGTCGGAAATGGGACATGAGCCGCACCTATGCGGCTCATGTCCCCCAACCGATGACCAGGAGCGCCGGCGGTGGTGAAGCCGACACTCCTGCCGCGCAGGTCGGGCTGAGCTCGGGTCGCGTCAGCTCAGGTCGCGTCAGCGCGTGCGGGGGTCGCGCCGGATGGGGTGCTCGGGCGGCACCTCGATGACGGCGATCGGGGTTCCGTCAGGGTCGGCCACCCACATCTCGTCCAGGCCCCACTGCTCGCGGCGCGGCCCGTGGCACACCGTCGCCCCGCGCGAGGTCAGCTCGCGATGCGCGGCCCGCAGGTCGCGGACCTGCAGCCACAGCGCGACGCCGTTCCCGGCCCGCCCGTCGGAGCGACCCGAGACCTCCAGGAGGCCGGCGCCGAGGAAGAACACCGTGCCGCCGGGGAACTCGCGGGCGATCGCGAGGCCCAGCACGTCGCGGTAGAAAGCCGTGGTGGTCTCCAGGTCCGCCGGGCGCAGGAGGACCCGGCTGCTGAGGATCTCCATGGAGACAATCCTAGGACGGTTCCGAGGTGGAGTGTAACGCCATCCTCCACTCGAACGATGTGCTTTCACCGGCCACCCGGAGCAGCACTGTCACTTTAAGTAGTTGCTGTTCGGACCCCACCAGCCGTAACATCCGGCCCCGGCCCGAGGGAGATCACATGCTGTGCGAGGCGAGCGCCGACATCCTGCCGTTGGCACCTGTCGAACGGCCGGTCGGGCTCCGAGCCGTCCACGAGCT
This sequence comes from Mycobacteriales bacterium, assembly GCA_038254065.1. GTDB lineage: Bacteria > Actinomycetota > Actinomycetes > Mycobacteriales > Pseudonocardiaceae > Pseudonocardia. The sequence continues at coordinate 40,875 of JBBSGM010000004.1, forward strand.
GCTCGACCTCGGCAGGCGGCGGCGGGTCACCGTCGTGATCGGGGCCGCCGGTTGGGGCAAGACCACCGCCGTGGCCTCCTGGGCGAGCCGGACCACCACCGCGTGGCTGCGGCCCGGTAGCGATGGGCCACAGTCCGCACACCGGTTCCTGCAGTGTGTGGTCGAGATCCTTGAGCCCCATACGGTGGGCGGCCCGCCGTCGCTCCCAGAACCTGAAGACCCGGCCGTGCACACCGTGACCACGATCTGCAACTGGTTGCGGGCCTCGCTGCGCGACGATCTGATGCTCGTCCTGGACGACGTCCAGGACTGCGCCAGCGATGTCGCCCGTGCCGTCGACGAGCTCTGCCGACACTCCCCGAACCGGCTGCACATTGTCCTGGTGTCGCGCTGTGAGCTGCCGTTCTCCATGGAACGGTTGCGCGGCCAGGGGCTGGTCGCCGAGGTCTCGGCCGCCGACCTGGCCCTGGACCTCGCCGATGTCGCGACCCTGCTGCGCACCGCCCTCGGCGAGGCACCCGACGGGCTTGCCGCCGTGGTGTACGAGCGGACCGGCGGGTGGCCGGCGGCCGTCAGCGCCGCGGTGGACGCGCTGCGCGGGGTGGACCCGGATCGGTGCCTCGGCGTCGTCGAGCAGTTGTCCCAGCCGGGCGAGCGGCTCCACGGCTACCTGGACGCGGAGGTGATCGGACGCGAACCGGCGCCGGTCCGTGAGCTGCTGCGCCGGCTGGCGGTGTTCGGCGAGGCCCGCTCGGCAAGCGTCGTCGCGCCCGGCGTCGAGGGAGCCGAACGCCTGCTGGTCGAGCTCACCCGCCGCGGGCTCGTGCGATGCGACTCCGGGGACAGCGTCCGCTGGTCGGTGAGCCAGCCGTTGCAGGACTACTTCGACCACGAGACCGTGCTGTGCGCCGACGACCGGTCCGCGCTGCACCACATCGCAGCCCGGGAGGCCCTCGCCCACGAGGTGCCCGGCGAGGCCTTGGGACACCTGGTCGCGGCGGGCGACCACGCCGCGTGCGCCGCGCTGCTCCTCGACCACGGCGGCGCGTTGGTGAGCAGCGGCCAGGCGGGCGCCGTGCTGGAGGCGGCCGCCCTGCTCGGCCCGTACTCGGACGACCCGCGGATCCAGCAGGTCATCGGCGACGCCCGCCAGGTGCGGGGACAGTGGGCGCCTGCCCTCGAGTGTTTCCGGCGCGCCGGCCACGACCGCGAGCGGCTCGAGCCCGCCCTGGCCTGGCGGGTGGCCCAACTCGCGTTCAGCCAGGGCGAGCTCGCCGAGGTTCAGCGGCTGTACGCCCGAACCCGCTTCATCGGCGAGGACACCGCCGACGAGGCCCGGATGCTCGCCCTCACAGCGATGGCAGCGCGGGTCGCCGGTGATGTCGACGGTCTGCGCGACGTGGCGGCTCGGGCACTGCGCGCGGCGCACCGCTCCGGCGAGCCGAGCGCCTGGGCCGCCGTACACAACCTGCTCTCGATGGTGGCCGACGCGAAGGGCGACCGCCGCCGGGCCGACGCCCACCACGCCGATGCGCTACACAGCGCCGAGGCCGCGGATGACCTCCTGCAGCTCGCCTCGATCCGGCTCTCGCATGCGACGCAGCTGCTCGAGCTGGGCCTGCCGCAGCCGGCCCTGACCGAGGCGCAGGCCGCGCTGCAGCTCGGTGAGCGGTGCGGGAACCCGTTCCTCACCGCACAGGCGCTGACCACCCGCGGCCGGGCCAAGGCCCGACTCGGCGCACTCCAGTCGGCGGTCCCGGACTATACGAGGGCCGTCGAGCTGTTCCAGCGCATCGGCTCCCGGTTCCTCGCCTGGCCGCTCTGCGGGCTGGGCGACGTGCACCGGACCCGGGGCCAGCTGGCCCAGGCCCGAGCGGCGTACGAGGAGGCGCTCGCCCTCGCCGAACCCTGCCATGACGTCCTGGGGCTCGGTTCCGCCCTGGTCGGGCTGGCCCGCGTGCGGGCCGCCGACGATCTCACGAAGGCGCGTGCGCTGGCCGATCGGGCGGTGGCGCTGGGCGAGGGACTGCGTGAAATCCCGGCCCACCTGGCCCGCGGCTGGGTCGCGCTGCTGGCCGGTGACCGGCAGGGGGCGACGGCCGACGCGGCAAGGGCCGGCGCGGCGGCCCGGCGGCGGCGGGACCGCCCGGGACTGGCCGAGGCAATCGAGCTCGGCGTGCTCGCGGCACCGCACCCGGAAGCCGACGCCGGCCGGCTCGACGAGGCGATCGACATCTGGCACCAGACCGGCTGCGCCGTCGAGGAGGCTGCGGGCCGAGTCGTCGCCGCCCGCCTCGGGGCGCGGGCCGACCATCTCGGCGCAGAGCTGGCACACGAGACGCTGCGCAAGCGCGGGATCGACGTCGGGTCACACAGCTCCGCCGGACCGCTGGCCGTCGTGCGCCGCACGGCACCCCTGGTGTCGATCCGCACGCTCGGCGTCTTCCAGGTGATGCACAACGGGGTGCCGGTCGCCAAGGTGATGTGGCAGTCGAGGAAGGCCCGCGACCTGCTGAAACTGCTCGTCACCCGGCGCCGGCCGGTGCCACGGGACGAGCTGATGGAGCTGCTGTGGCCGGGGGTGGACCCGTCCCGGTCCGGCAACCGGCTGTCGGTGCTGCTGTCCACGGTGCGCGACGTGCTGGGGCCGGCACGATCGGGCGACGGTCCGCTGGTCACCGAGGGCAGCGCGGTGCAGTTGGACCACGCCCAGGTGGAGATCGACGTCGAGACCTTCCTGGACCGGGCCGCCGGTGCTCTCGACGCGCATCGCCGCGGTGACCCCGACGCCCTCGCGCGGCTGACCGCGGCGGAGGCCGCGCACACCGGGGACTACCTCGCCGACGACCCGTACCTGGACTGGGTCGAGCCGCTGGCCGAAGAGGTCAAGGCCACCTACATCGGCCTGCTCAGGGCACTGATCGGCCGGCTGCGTGGGGCGCCGGACGCCGACGACGTCGATGAGGTGGTCCGGTACACCCTGCGGCTGCTCGGCCAGGACGGCTACGACGAGCAGGCCCACCTCGACCTCGTCGAGGTCCTGCTCGACGCGCGACGCTTCGGCGCGGCCCGGCGGCGCTACCAGATCTACCTGCGCCGGATGAAGGAGATCGGTGTCGAGCCGCGTCCGATGCCACGGGTGCTGCGCGCCGCCGGTCGAGAGTGGAGCCACGGTCCGGCAGCCAACTGAGCGGGGTCGAGCAAGCGGGCGTCCGGGCCCGCGGCGGCGCACCGGGCCGGTACCGGTGCCTCGGCGGCAGCGCGGTCAGGGGGTGAGGGTGGTGAGAAAGGCTCGCCAGGCGGCCGCGGAGAAGGTCAGGACGGGGCCGGTGCGGTCCTTGGAGTCGCGCACCAGCACGCGGTCCGGCGCGAATTCGGCACCGTTCTCGTCGCTGCCGGTGCGCCAGCCGACCTCGACGCAGGTGCCGCCGTTGGAGCTGTAGCTGCTCGTGCGCCAGACGATCCCGTCCGGCTCAGGCGCGGTCATCGTGATCCCCTCGATCCGCGTAGAGCTCGTTGCCAGGGTGGCAATCAGCTCCCGCGATTCTCCCTCGTTCAGCGCGGTGTCCGCCAGCGCCTCCAGGATGCTCTGATAGGCCTCGATCTCCGCGGACGTCTCCAGGAACAGGCTGGAGGTCTCACTGTCCAGATAGACCACCGGCCGGAAGTCGGCGAACTCCATCAGCGTAAACGATCCGGCAGTGGCGGCGTGCGCGCCGAGCGCGGCCGGCACCACCCGCAGCGTGAGATAGGGCCGCACCGACATCCGTTGCAGATGGTGCAACTGGTCGGACATCACCGCCGGGCCGCCGACCGCCAGCCGCAGCACGAACTCATGCAGGTAGAAGGTGAACCTGGGTGGACGGTCCCGACTGAACAGGCTCTGGCGGGCCAGCCGGGCAGCCACCCGATCGTCCACCTCGTCTGCCGGCACCCGTCCCGCCTCCCTGAGCAGCGCGCGGGCGTACTCGCCGGTCTGCAGCAGGCCGGACACCAGCGTCGGCTGGAAGTCGCTGATCGTCACCGCCTTGGTCTCGTGGTCGATCAAGGTCACGAGCTGGGGGGGCAGCCGGGAGCCGTGCTGCTGGAACCAGCCCGGGATGCGCTGCTCGTCGCAGAGCGCGAGCAACCGGTCGCGCTCGGTGCCCGTCACCCGGCACAGGGCCAGGAACCCGGCCACCTGCACCGGGGTGACGCTGCGCTTGCCGGACAGCAGCCGGGAGATCCAGCTCGGGGACAGGCCGAGCTGGTGGGCGGCCTGCTTGCCGTTCAGCCCGGCGCGCTCCATCGCCCGGCGCAGTCCCTCGCCGAGCTCCCGGCTGCGGACCGTCGGCTCCTGGTCTCGCATGATGACCTCCTGCCGCAACTCTAGCGAGCTGCCGAAAGATTCTGCAACGGCACTCAACGCGCCCCCGAAGCAGGTATTGCGTGCCCCGGGGTCAACCAGTTGCCTGAACGTGGGCGAGGAGTGAACCCCGCCGAACCCTCCAGGAGGTCACCGATGGACCCGGTCTCACCGATCATCACCGATGCGTTCGGCCTGCTGCGCACCGACCTCTACGAGCATCTGGACGAGGCGGAGTTCCTGGCGAGCAAGTATGACGAGTGGTCGGGCCAGGACGTGGACGCGGCCCGCAAGCTGATCCCCGACCTGGTGGTCGTCATCCGAGTGATGTTGGCCGACCACCAGATGGCGCCCGACGGCAACTGCGGGATCTGCCGGTCGGCGTGGCCCTGCCCGGTCGTGACCACGATCCACGCCCTGGTGAAGGACCCGGCCCGCGAGTTCGTCGCCATCGTCCACCGGGCGAACGACGACGACTGATCACGGCTGCGCGTGTGGTTGGCGTCATGCCGGGCTTCGGACGTGCGCGTCGCCTTCGGGTACTGAGCCCATGGATGATGTCCCGGTGAGTCGACACCGCATGAGTTTTCAGCGTCTGGCCATCGTGAACCGCGGTGAACCCGCGATGCGACTGATCAACGCGGTGCGCGAGTGGAACGCCGAGGCCGGGCCGCCGCCGAGCGGGGGTCCCGGACAGCCGGCAGCCGGCAGCCATGGCCGCCGGCTGCGCACGATCGCTCTGTTCACGGCGGTGGACCGTGCCGCGATGTTCGTCCGCGAGGCCGACGAGGCGGTGCTCATCGGCCCGGCCGACGCCGGTGACACCTTCGGCGCGGACCCCTACCTCGACCACGCCGAGCTCGAGCGCGCGCTGCGGGCCTGCCGGGCCGATGCGGTATGGCCCGGTTGGGGCTTCGTCTCCGAGCAGGCCGAGTTCGTGCGGCTGTGCGACCGGCTCGGGATCACCTTCGTCGGGCCGCCCGCCGAGGTGCTGTGCTCGCTCGGCGACAAGATCGAGTCCAAGCGGCTGGCCGAGCGGGTGGGGGTGCCGGTGGCGCCGTGGAGCGGGGGCCCGGTCCCCGACATCGAGTCGGCCCGGGTCCACGCGGCGCGGATCGGTTATCCGTTGATGGTGAAGGCCACCGCGGGTGGTGGCGGCCGCGGTATCCGGCTGGTACGCAGTGCCGAGGAACTGGCCGGGGCATTCGAGCGGGCCCGCGCGGAGGCGTCGCGGACGGCCGGGGACGCCACGGTTTTCCTGGAGCGGGCGATCCGCGGCGGCCGGCACGTCGAGGTGCAGGTCGTCGCGGACGCGGTCGGTGACGTCTGGACCCTCGGCGTGCGCGACTGCAGCGTGCAGCGGCGCAACCAGAAGGTGATCGAGGAGTCGGCCTCGACCGTACTGGACGCCGGGCAGGTGGAGCTGCTGCACACCTGCGCCGCGGATCTGGTCCGCACAGCGGGATATGTCAACGCGGGCACCGTGGAGTTCCTCTACGAGCCCACGGAGCGGCTGCTGTCGTTCCTGGAGGTCAACACCCGGCTGCAGGTCGAGCATCCGGTCACCGAGGCGACCACCGGGGTCGACATCGTCAAGCTGCAGCTGCATGTGGCCGCGGGCGGGACACTGGCCGACATCGCCTCCGCCGCCCCGGCCCCGCGCGGACACGCGATGGAGGCGCGGCTGACCGCCGAGGACCCCGAATGCGACTTCGCCCCGGCCCCCGGGCTGATCGAGCACCTGGTGCTGCCCACCGGGCCGGGAATCCGGGTGGACACCGGTGTCACCGCGGGCGACGCGATCCCGGCGCAGTACGACTCGATGATCGCCAAGGTGGTCGCCTGGGGCCGGGACCGCGACGAGGCCAGGGCCCGACTGTCCCGGGCGTTGCGCCAGACCGCGGCGGTGATCGAGGGGGGCACCACGAACAAGGCATTCCTGCTCGACCTGCTCGACCGGCCGGAGATGCGCAGCGGCAACGTCGACACCGGCTGGCTCGATGCGTTGATGGCGCAGGGCTACACCCCACCGCGTCGGCTGGACGTCGCGTTGCTCGCCACCGCGGTGGAGGCGCACGACGCGCACGTGGCGCGCCAGCAGGGCAGGCTGTTCGCCTCGGCGGAGCGCGGTCGCCCCGAGGTGGGGCACGACACCTGGCACCAGGTCGATGTGCGGGCCGGTGGCGGATCCTACCGGCTGCGGGTGGCGCGTTCGGGGCCCCGACGTTACCGGGTGGAGCTGGACGGGCCGGTGCTGCCCACCCTGCGGAGCACCGGCGTCGACGTCGACGTCGAGCGGGCCGGACGGTTCGAGCGCAGGCTCACCGTGGCGGGACGGACCTACGCGGTGCTGGCGGTCGCGCAGGGCTGGGACTACCTCGTCGAGATCGACGGCGCGGTGCACCGGATCTCCGGTGGTGAGGCCGGGCTGGTCCGGGCCCCGGCGCCGGCGGTGGTCGTGGCCCTCGCGGTCGCGCCCGGGGACGAGGTCGCCGAGGGCGACGTCGTCGCCGTGGTGGAGTCGATGAAGCTGGAGACGGCGCTGCGCGCGCCGGTCTCGGGGCGGGTCGCCGAGGTGCTCGTCGCGGCGAACACCCAGGTCGAGGGCGGCACGAAGCTGATCCGGCTGGATCCCGACCCGCTCGATGACACCGCCCGGCCCGGTGCCGGTGCGCGCGTCGACTTCGGCGCGCTGGGCGAGCCGGCCGACGCGACCACCGACCCGGCCGTCGTGGCCGCCGACGCGCTGGCCGCGTTGCGCGCGCTGGTGCTCGGTTTCGACATCGACGAGCGGGAGGCGCGGCCGCTGCTGGCCGGGCTGGCCGGCGTCCGAGCCGCGCTGCCCGGCGACGACCCCGGCCTGCTCGCCGGCGAGACCGCGGTGCTGGCAATCTTCGCGGACCTGTGTGCGCTGTCGCGCAACCGGCGGGTGCCCGACGGGTCGGGGAGCGTGGACGACGGATCCGTCGCCGACGCCGGGGCCGCCCGCAACCCGCAGGAGTACCTCTACGCCTACCTGCGCTCCCGCGACGCCGACGCCGAGGATCTGCCCGAGTCGTTCCGGGTCAAACTGCGCCGCGCGCTGGCCCACTACGGCGTCACCGACCTGGATCCGTCCTCCCCCGACCTCGGTCCGGCGCTCTACCGGATGTTCCTGGCCCACCGCAGGGCACCGGCGCATGTGCCGGTGGTCTCGGAGCTGCTGCAGTGGCGGCTGCGCCACCCCGACTCGCTGCCCGTTGAGGCCCGCGAGGGCTACCGCCACGTCCTGGACCGGCTCGTCACCGCCACCCAGCTGCGCCACCCGGTGGTCGGCGACCTGGCCCGCCAGGTCCGTTACCGGCTGTTCGACGCCCCACTGATCGCGCAGGACCGGGCGAAGGTGCAGCGCTGGGTGCGCGACCAGCTCGACCAGCTGGCCGACGAGCCGCAGGCCCGCGCCGCGCAGCTCGACGCGATCGTGGCGGCGGGAGAGCCCATCCTGGAGGCGTTCACGCAGCGCCACCACGCCGTGATGCTCGAGGTGATGACCCGGCGCTACTACCGGATCCGGCCGCTGCGCCAGGTGCGGGTCGCCACCCACGACGGTCGCCCGCTGCTCACCGGCGACTACACCGACGGCGAGCGGGACTACACCGTCGTCGCGACCGTGGTGGACAACACCGCGACCGACGGTGCCGCCGGTCCGTCGGCCGTGGCGACCGACCTGCACCAGATGGTCGACGCGCTGCCCGGTGACGGGACCGTGCTCCTCGACCTCTACGTCACCTCCGACGACTCCTCGGGACACGACTCCGACGCCCGCGCCGAGCGGATCGAGTCCAAACTCGGTCCGATCCCGGCCTCGGTCGGCCGGGTCGCGGTGGCGGTACGCCGGGTCGACGGCGAGGACGACGGCAGCCCGACCTGGTTCACCTTCCGCCGCGGTACGGACGGCGCGCCGGTGGAGGACCGGACGCTGCGCGGGTTGCACCCGATGGTGGCCGAACGGTTGGGCCTGTGGCGGCTGTCGGGGTTCGAGCTGGAGCGGCTGCCCTCGGCCACCGACGTGCACCTGTTCCGGGCGCGGGGCCGCAAGGTGCCCGACGACCAGCGGCTGATCGCGCTCGGTGACGTCCGCGACCTCACGGTGCTGCGCGCCGAGGACGCCAAGATCACCGGCCTGCCGCAGCTCGAGCACATGCTCGACTCCTGCCTGGACAGCCTGCGTGCCGCCCGCTCCGCGGACCGGTCCGCGGCCAAGCTGGAATGGAACCGGGTGCTGCTCTACGTGTGGCCGGTCGTCGACGTGCCGCTGTCGGACCTGGACCAGGTCGTCGAGACGCTGGCGCCGCGCACCGACGGGCTGGGGCTGGAACAGGTGCTCGTGCAGTTCCGGCTCGCCGGGGAAGGGAGGAACGGGGAACCGCGGGAGCTGATGCTGCGGATGTCGCGCCCGCCCGGTGCGGGGTTGACGCTGCGCGTCACCGACCCACCGCCCGCCCCGCTGCGCGAGCTCGACGCCTACACCCAGAAGGTGCTCCGGGCCCGGCGCCGCGGCACGGTGTACCCCTACGAGCTGGTGGCGCTGCTGACCCGCAACCCCGACCCGGGCGGCGCGCCGGGCACGTTCACCGAGTACGACCTCGACTCCTCGGGAACCGCGGTACCGGTCGACCGCGCGCCGGGCGGCAACACCGCCAACCTGGTGCTCGGTGTCGTCAGCACACCGACCAGGCGTTATCCCGAGGGGATGACCCGGGTCGTCCTGCTCGGTGACCCGACCAGGGCGTTGGGTGCGCTCGCCGAACCGGAGTGCGCCAGGGTGGTGGCCGCGGTCGTGCTGGCCCGGCGCCTGCGCACGCCGATCGAATGGTTCGCCGTCTCGGCCGGCGCGAAGATCGCGATGAACTCGGGCACCGAGAACATGGACTGGATCTCCCGGGTGCTCCGGGCGATCATCGAGTTCACCCAGGACGGCGGAGAGATCAACATCGTGGTCTCGGGGATCAACGTCGGTGCCCAGCCGTACTGGAACGCCGAGGCCACCATGCTCATGCACACCAAGGGCATCCTGGTGATGACCCCGGATTCCACGATGGTGCTCACCGGCAAGCACTCGCTCGACTACTCCGGCGGCGTCAGCGCCGAGGACAACTTCGGCATCGGGGGCTATGACCGGATCATGGGCCCCAACGGGCAGGCGCAGTACTGGGCACCCGACCTGTCCGGGGCGGTCGACGTGTTGCTCGCGCACTACGCGCACACCTACCGCGCACCCGGTGAGTGGTTCCCCCGCATCGCGGCGAGCACCGATCCCGTCGACCGGGACATCTCCGGGTCCCCGCACGCCGGGCCGGGCTGTGACTTCGCCACGCTCGGTGAGATCTTCTCTGCTGCGACCAACCGGGAGCGCAAGAAGCCTTTCGACATCCGCTCGGTGCTGCGGGGGGTCGCCGACGCCGACCACCCCCCGCTGGAACGGTGGGCCGACATGCACGACGCGGAGTCCGTGGTGGTGTTCGACGCGCATCTCGGCGGGCAGCCGGTGGCGCTGCTCGGCATCGAGTCCCGCCCGCTCCCCCGGCGTGGTCCCTCCCCGATGGACGGGCCCTCGCAGTGGACGGCGGGCACGCTGTTCCCGCGGTCGTCGAAGAAGATGGCCCGCGCGATCAACGCGGCCAGCGGGAACCGCCCGCTGGTGGTGCTGGCCAACCTCTCGGGCTTCGACGGTTCCCCGGAGTCGCTACGCGGCCTGCAGCTGGAGTACGGCGCCGAGATCGGCCGCGCGGTCGTCAACTTCGACGGTCCGATCGTGTTCTGCGTGGTGTCGCGCTACCACGGCGGCGCGTTCGTGGTGTTCTCCGGCACCCTCAACGACGACATGGAGATCGCCGCCGTCGAGGGCTCCTACGCCTCGGTGCTCGGCGGGGCGCCCGCAGCGGCGGTCGTGTTCGCGGGCGAGGTGAACAAGCGCACTGCCGCCGACGACCGGGTGGCCGGTCTGGAGACCCGGGTCGCCGAGGCGGCGGCCGGCGCCGAGCCCGACACGGCCCGGCTGCGCGCCGGGCTCGCCGACGTCCGGGCCACGGTGCGCTCGGAGAAGCTCGGACAGGTGGCCGAGGAGTTCGACACCGCGCACAGCATCGAGCGGGCGCGCCACGTCGGCTCGGTCCACGAGATCATCTCCGCCCCCCGGTTGCGGCCATACCTGGTCGACGCCGTGGCGCGCGGGATGGCCCGCATCCTGGCGCGGGGACTGAACAGCACATCGGAAGGGAACTGAACAGCCGTGACAGACGAGGGGAACGGCCAGCGGGTGGCGATCGTCACCGGCGGTGCACGCGGCATCGGTGCCGCGATCACGACCACACTCGCCCGATCCGGGGTGCACGTGGCCGCCGGCTACAGCCGCAGCAGCAAGGCGGCCGACGAGCTGGCAGCCGAGTTGGGCGCCGAGGGCGCGTCGGTGTCGGTGCACCAGGGCAACGTCGGTGAGCCCGAGGACTGCAACCGGGTGGTCGCCGAGGTGCTGGCGGCCCGGGGCCGGGTCGATTATCTGATCAACAACGCTGGCATCAACGTCGACAAGACCATGCGCAAGATGACCGTGGAGGACTGGCACGCGGTGTTGCGGGTGAACCTGTCCGGGGCGTTCTACATGTCCAAGGCCGTGCTCGGGCCGATGCTCGAACGCCGCTTCGGCCGGATCGTCAACATCAGCTCGGTCATCGGCCAGACGGGCAACATCGGGCAGGTGAACTACGCCGCATCCAAGTCGGGCCTGTTCGGGATGACCCAGAGCCTGGCGCGCGAGGTGGCCAGCAAGGGCATCACGGTCAACTGTGTGGCACCGGGTTACATCGAGACCGAGATGGTGACCGCGATGTCGCAGGACATCCTGGCGAAGATCGTCGCCAAGGTGCCGGTCGGACGGCTCGGGACGCCACCCGAGGTCGCCCGCGCGGTGCAGTTCCTCGTCGACGACGAGGCCGGCTTCATCACCGGCAGCGTCATCTCCGTCAACGGCGGCATGGACATGTAACCGTCTCGCCCACCGGCGGCGGCCCGGGCGAGGTGCCGTCGCCGAACGGGCGCCCGCCGAGCTCCTCGCGGCCGTGCGGGGTCAACCAGCCCGACAGCTCGGGGCCGGCCGGCACGATGCCGGTCGGGTTGATGCCCCCATGTACGCCGTAGTAGTGCTGCTTGATCTGGGTGAAGTCGATGGTGTCGCCGAACCCGGGGGTCTGAAACAGGTCGCGGGCGTAGGCCCACAGCACCGGCAGCTCGGTGAGCTTCTGCCGGTTGCACTTGAAATGGCCGTGGTAGACGGCGTCGAACCGGACGAGGGTGACCCACAGCCGCACGTCGGCCTCGGTGACCGTGTCCCCGACGAGGTAGCGCCGGATGGCGAGCCGCTCGGACAGCGCATCGAGCCGGTCGAACAGTGTGGCGTACGCGCGCTCGTAGGCCGCCTGCCCCTTGGCGAAGCCCGCCTTGTACACCCCGTTGTTGACGTCCTGGTAGACGGCCTCGTTGATCTCGTCGATCTCCGCTCGGAGCGGCTCGGGGTAGAGGTCCGGCGCGCCGTCGCGGTGGAACGCGGTCCACTGCGTCTGGAAGTCCAGGGTGAGGTCGTCGAACCCGTTGGTGGCGACCTTGCCGCTGGCCACCTCGACCATCGCGGGCACGGTGATCCCGGCGTCGTAGTCCGGGTCGGCCTTGCGGTAGGCCTCGCCGAGGTACTCGATGTCCAGCACCGGGTCCTTGTTGTCCGGGTCGAGGTGGAACCGCCAGCTGCGCTGGTCGTGCAGCGGCCCGGCGATGCCCATCGAGATCACCGGCTCCAGGCCGAGCAGCCTGCGCACGGTCACCGCCCGGTTGGCCCAGGAGCAGGCCCGCGCGACGACCAGCCGGTACCGGCCGGCTTCCACCGGCCACCGCGACGAGCCATCCACCGTGATCCGCTCGGTGAGCACGACGGGCCGGCGTTCGAAAGCCTCGGTCGTGGACTGCGTCGCCACCATGACCACGAACCTAGGCCGTCCCGGCCTTCCCCGCCCGGCATGGAGGGGGAGCGCGCAGGTCCGCTCCGTCAGGACGTGAAGGCGTCCTTGACCTTGTCGATCAGGCCGGGCCGGCCGTCCGGGGCCGCACCGAGCTGCTGCATGAGGCCGAGCTCGTCGCTACTGCCCCAGCGCTCGACGATCTGCCCGTCGCGGAAGCGGCCGATCTGCATCCCGCGGACCTCGATTCGCCTGCCGGTCGGCGCGACCCCCTGGAACTCGCCCTGGTGGGTCCCGGTGAGCGTGTAAGCGAGGCAGACGTTCTCATCGTCGGCGACCAGATGCGCGGGAGTGATCTCGGCATCGGGGAACGCCGCCGCCAGCGGCCTACCCACAGAACCGGGCGTCCACACCTGGCCCGTGATCAGCCGGCCGGTGGCCGACAGGCGGTGAACTGCGCAAGCCCGTCGAGCAGCCGATCGACGTCGGCGTCGTCGTTGTAGGGCGCCAGCCCGATGCGCAGTGCCCCGGCGTCGCCGAGACCGAGCCGGCGCGACGCCTCCAGCGCGTAGAACGAGCCGGCCGGGGCGTTGACCCCGAGGGCAGCCAGGTGCTCGTAGGCCGCGACCGGGTCACGGCCGTCGAACGAGACGAGCAGCGTCGGGGTCCGGTGCTCGGCCCGGGAGTGCAGCACGACGCCGGGCAGCCCGGCCAGAACACCCTCGATCCGGACCCGCAGCCGGTCCTCGTGCTCCTCCACAGCAGCCAGTGCGGCGCAGAGCCGAACCCGGCGGGGTCTCTCCTCGTCGCCGGCCAGTGAGCCGCCGGTCAGTGACGCGAGGAAGTCGATCGCCGCGGTCGTGCCGGCCAGCAGTTCGTAAGCCAGGGTGCCCCGCTCGAAACGTTCCGGCACCGCATCGGTCGAGGGCGCGAGCTTGTGCGGGTGCAGGGTCGCCAGCAGCGCGGTGGACGCGGCGAGCACCCCGCAGTGCGGGCCGAAGAACTTGTACGGGGAGCAGGTGTAGAGGTCAGCACCGAGGGCGGCGAGGTCCACCGGGGCGTGCGCGGTGAGATGCACCCCGTCGACGTGCACCAGCGCGCCGATCTCGTGCGCGGCCGCGGCGATCTGTGCCACCGGCGGCCGGGTGCCGATCAGGTTGGACGCACCGGTGACCGCGACCAGCCGGGTCCGCGCCGAGAGCACCGCCGCGATGTCGCCCGCGCTGAGCTCACCGGTGGTCGGGTCGAAATCCGCCCAGCGCACCGTCACGCCGTCGACGCCCTGGGCGGCGTGCACCCACGGTCGGATGTTGGCGTCGTGGTCCAGCCGGGTCACGACGATCTCCTCACCCGCCCGCCAGGTCTGCGCCAGGGTGCGCGCCAGATCATAGGTGAGCTGGGTCATGCTGGACCCGAACACGATCCCGCCGGGATCGGCACCGAGCAGGTCGGCCATCGCGGCGCGGGCGGCGAGCACGATCCCGTCGGCGGCGCGCTCCGCGGCCGTCACCCGCCCCCGGTTGGCCAGCGGGGACAGCAGCGTCGCGGCCACGGCGGCCGCGACGACGTCGGGGACCTGCGACCCGCCCGGGGCGTCGAAGTGCGCGAAACCGGCCGCCAGCGCCGGGAAGTGGGCGCGGATCGCCTGGACGTCGTAGCTCACGCTCGCTGCCTCTCGTCGGTCGCCGACTCGCCGAACCTCGGACGCCGGGGTGGCCGCTGGTTTCCGCGGGACATGCGTATCCTGACTATCGGTAACACTCTCGCCGTGAGGTTCGACGTAATCAATGCGTCGGTCCACGTTAATGAGGGAGGTCTCGGTGCGGAAACCTTGGCTCGCGGAGAATGACCCGCGGGCACACGGCTGCGCCGACGACGGTCCGATCGACCTGGTGGCGGTGCAGGCCGACGACGCGCTCATCGACGCGCTCGCCGCTGGTGACCTGCGGGCTGCCGCCGCGCTCGCAGACCCGGACGACCCCCTGATCGCCGCACTGTCCGCATGGGTCAGCGATGTCAATGCAGGTATACCCGCGGAAGCGGTAGAGCCGCAGACGGCCCCGACCGCCGTCACCGCGGCGCCCGAGACGGTCCCGATCGCCGTCGTAGCATCACTCGAGACGGTTCCGATCGCCGTCGCGTCGCCACCTCAGGTCGCGGTCTCACTCCAGGTCGCGGTCTCACCCCAGGCCACAGCCGCACCCGAAGTCGCACGCTTGCCGCGGACGGCTCCGGCCGCCGGCATGACGCGCGCCGCCCGGGTGCGCCACAACCTGCATCCGCCGCGAAAGCTGTATCGGGCCGCCGCAGTGGCGGTGTTGGCCATACTCGTCGTCTCCGGAGTTGCCGTCGGAGCCAGGGACGCCGTGCCGGGCGATCCGCTCTGGCACGTCTCCCAGGCCTTCTACAGCGAGCGCGCAAGCTCCGTGGAGGCCGCCGCGACCGCGCGGACCAAGCTGGAGAGCGCCCGGAACGCGCTGCTCGAGGGTCGCCCAGCCGATGCGGCGCGCCAGGTTGCGGAGATCAACGCGGTACTGTTGCCCGCCGTGCGTCCCCAGGAGGGGCACGACGACCTGGGCCGCGAGTTACAGGTGCTCGCCGACCAGGCCCATGCTGCGGGTGCGCCCGACGTGCCTGCCCCGGCCCCCGCGGGGTCCGGGGCGGCGCCGGGTCCGCCCGCCGCCACCTCGCTCGCGCAGGGCGGCCCCAGTCCGGCGCCGGCAGCAGGCAGCGCGCCTGCGACCACCGATCTCGCGGCCGGGGGGCCGCGCGACGGCGCCACCCCGCCGTCCGCGCCCGCCAGTCCCGCAGAGTCGGCCGCCCCGTCCGCGCAGACCCGTCCGGCGGCGCCCCAGCAGATCATGGCAGCCCCCCCGGTCCTGAACCAGCAGCCGAGTTCTCCGGGGTCCCTCGGTGCCGGGGAAGCGCCCAGCGCGGCCCCCACCGCGTCGGCCACCGTGCCGCCGAGCAGTCCGGCGCAGCCGACTCCCACCACGACCACCCCCCCGACCACAAGCACCGCGCCCGCTGGACCGGGTGATCCAGGGACCCCGACATCGACCACGCCACCGCCGAGCAACACATCTCCGTCGAGCGCGGCCCCGTCGGCCCCGGCGCCTCCGTCGGACCCAGCAGCCCCCCCACCGCCGCCACCGGCCGCCCCGCCGCCAGCCGCGCCCGCCCCGGCTTCGAGCCCATGATCATCGTCCTGGGGGCGTAGACCGCGGTACGCGCGGCTCGGACTGCCTGAGCGGTGATCACCGGAAAGGTACCGAAGCCCTGGTGGGTTCGGCGGCCGGCAGGTATTTCGACCCGGCAGGTATTTCGACGCAGCCCGACCCGGTGGTCAGGCCGAGCGGGCGGTGGTGCAGGCGTCCTCGGCGCCGACCTCGGCGACGGGCTCCAGCTCGCCGGCCCGCCACAGCACGGCGTACCGACCGCCCGCGGCGACGAGCTCGGCGTGCGGGCCCTGCTCGACGATGCGACCGCCATGGAGCACCACCACCCGGTCGGAGCGAGCGGCGGTGGCGAGCCGGTGCGCCACGACGAATGCGGTGCGCCGTGACGTCAGCCGATCACCCGCGGCGAGCACCGCCGTCTCGGTGGCCGGGTCGAGCGCCGCGGTGGCCTCGTCGAAGATCAGCAGATCGGGATCGACGAGCTCGGCGCGGGCCAGCGCGACGAGCTGTCGCTGCCCGGCCGATAGCCCCTGGCCACGTTCCCCGACGGGGTGCCGGAAACCGCCGGGCAGCCCGCGCACCAGGTCGAGCGCACCCACCGTGCGCGCCGCCCGCTCGATCTCCGCAGGGGAGGCATCCGGCCTGCCGTAGGCGATGTTCGTGGCGACGTCGCCGGTGAACAGGTGCGGCTCCTGTGGGACGACGCCGAGCCGGTGGCGGTAGTCGGCGAGCGCGAACCGGCGCAGGTCGACCCCGTCGACGAGCACCGCGCCCTGGCCGACGTCGTAGTACCGAGCCAGCAGTTTGACCAGCGTGGACTTGCCCGCCCCCGTCGCGCCGACCAGCGCGACGGTCTCCCCCGGTGCCACGTGCAGGCAGACACCGTCGAGCGCTGCCGCGGTGGCCCCCGGGTAGCGGAACGTGACATCGCACAGCTCCACCTCGCCGCGCAGCCGGGCGGGCACAGCGGCGGCCATTCCGACCGGTAGCTCGGGTACGGAGGTGGGTGTGCGGAGCAGGTCGGAGATCCGGCGCAGGCCGATCCGGGCCTGCTGGTAGCCGTCGAAGACCTGCGACAGCTGCTGCACCGGGGCGAAGAACAGGCCCAGGTAGAGCAGGAACGCGGTGAGCACGCCGGGGGTCAGGTCACCGTGCGCGACTCTGGCCGCGCCGACACCGAGCACCGCGGCCTGCACGATCTCGGACAGGAACGCGGCTCCCGGAAAGTAGACGGCGATGTAGCGCTGGGCCCGCAGCCGGGACCGGCGGTAGGCCGCACTGCGCTCGTCGAACTCCTCGGCGCTGCGCCGCTCCCGGACGAACGCCTGCGCGACCCGGACCCCGGCCACGTTCTCCTGCATGTCGGCGTTGACCGCGCCGACCCGCTCGCGGGCCTCGGCGTAGGCCGCCGAGGACAGCCGGCGGAAGAACACCGTCGCGATGATGAGGATGGGCAGCGCGGCCAGCGCGACCAGAGCCAGCTCGGCGTCGGTGACCAGCAGCGCGACCGCCACCCCGACGACGGTCAGCAGGCTGACCACCGCCTGCGCCAGCCCCGTCTGCAGGAACGTGGACAAGGCGTCCACGTCCGTGGTCATCCGGGTCATGATCCGACCGGACAGCTCGCGTTCGTAGTAGTCCAGCCCGAGCCGCTGCAGGTGCGCGTAGCTACGGATGCGCAGCAGGTAGAGCAGGCTCTCCCCGGCCCGCGCGGTGACGACGGTCTGGGCGGCGACGACCACCCAGCCGACCGCCACCAGCCCGAGCCCGAGCAGCGTCGCGGTGACCAGCACCGACGTCGACCCTCCCGTGATGCCGCCGTCGACGGCGTAGCGGGCGACGGTGGGGAAGGCCAGCGTGGTCAGCGCGTCCGACGCGACCAGCACGATCGTCGCCACGAGCAGGGCGCGCATCGGCCCCAGCAGCCGCAGCAGCCGGAAACCGGGGTCGGGCGCAGCCGGGTCGAGCCCGCCGAGCCGGGGCTGCTCGTCGGCGGGCGCCAAGGCCTGCACCGCGGCGAGCAGCTCGGGCGTGGCCGGGATGCCACCGACAATCGACGACGCGCCACCCCCGCCACCCCCGCCGCGGCCGCCCGGGCCGCTTCCCGCCGACGCCGCCGCGGCCCGCAACGCGACACCGGGACTGCCGGCGGCCACCGTTGCCGGTTCGGGCCACAGCTCAGGGGTGACGCCGGACGACGGCACCGCCGCATCGGCGAGGTCTCCGGAGATCGCGGCGGGTGGCACGGGCCGATCCACCGGTGTCTCGGGCGTCGCCACGCCGTTCGTTGCCGGCTCCGCCACCGGGGCCGCGACCAGGAGCTTCCGGAACAGCGGGCTACGCGCACCCAGCTCGGCCTCGGTGCCGACGTCGACGACCCGGCCCCGGTCGAGCACCGCGATCCGGTCGGCGAGGGCGAGAGTGGAGCGGCGGTGCGCGACGAGCAGCGTGGTCCGCCCGGCCAGCAGGGTGCGCAGGGTGGCGTGGATGGCCGCCTCGGTGGCGGTATCCACCGCGGAGGTCGCATCGTCGAGGATGAGCACCCGCGGGTCGGTCAGCATTGCCCTGGCCAGCGCGACCCGTTGCCGCTGCCCGCCGGACAGGGTGAGCCCGCGCTCGCCGACCTCGGTGTCATAACCGTCGGGAAGCGACTCCACGAACGTCGCGATCTGGGCTGCCTCGGCGGCCGCCCGCACCGCGGCGTCGGTCGCATCGGGTCGGCCGTAGGCGATGTTGGCCCGGATGGTGTCAGAGAAGAGGAAGGCCTCCTCGAACACCACCCCGAGCTCGGCACGCAGCTCGGCCAACCGCAGCCGGGGCAGCTCCACCCCGCCGATCCTCAAGCCGCCCGCTTGCGGGTCGTAGAACCGGGGCACCAGCAGCGCGACCGTCGACTTGCCGGACCCGGCGGTGCCGATCAACGCCATCGTCTCGCCCGGCTCGACCCGCAGCGACATCCCGTCGAGCACCGGTTCGCGACGCGAGTAGCCGAACCGGACCCCGTCGAGCTCCACCGCGAGCGGACCGTCCGGCAGCCGCTGCGGGTGCTCGGGATCGGTGATTGCGGGTTGTGAGTCGACCAGGTCATACACCCGCTCGACGCCTGCCCTGGCCAGCTGCGCACTGACGATGAGCGAGCCCACCAGCCGGGCGGGCCCGACGAGCTGGGCGACGTAGGTGATGAACGCGAGGAACGTGCCGATGGTGATCGAGCCCTTCATCGCCAGCGCCCCGCCCACACCGATCACGCCGACCTGGCCGAGGGTGGGCAGCGCCAGCAGTGCCGGGTTGAGCCGGGCCGTCATCCGGGCGGCGCGCATCCGCTCGGCGAACAGCCGACCGGCGAGGCGTTCCAGCGTCGAGACCTCGCGCGCCTCCTGCCCGAAGCCCTTGACCACCCGGACCCCGGTGACGGTCTCCTCGACCTGCTGGGCGACGTCGGCGGCCCGCTGCTGAGCCGACCAGGTGGCCGGGAACAGCGAGCGCCGGGCCCGGTTGGTGATCACCGTCGCGGCCGGGAGCATGATCAGCGCGATGACGGTGAGCAGCGGGGAGAGGTAGAGCATCGCAGCCACCGACACCACGACCAGCGCGATGCTGCCGGCGGCCAGCGGCACGATCGAGAGCAGCCCCTGCACCAACTGCAGGTCGGTGATGGCGCGGGACACGACCTGGCCGGTGCGCAGGGCGTCCTGCCGCTCGCCGTCGAGGCGTTGCACGGCACCGAACACCTGGCGGCGCAGGTCGTGCTGCACGTCCAGCGCCATCCGCCCGGCGAGGTAACGGCGCAGGAACGACGCGACGAACACGACCAGGGCGAGCCCGGCCAACGCCGCGACGACCACCCCGAGCCCGGAGGTGCTGCCGGCCACCGCGTCGTCGACCGCGATCTTGGTGAGCAGCGGGCCCGCCACGTTGAGGCTGACCCCGAGCACGGACGCGGCGAGAGCACCGATCGTCACGTCGCGATGCCGCAGGCAGGCGCCGACCAGCAGGCGGATCCACCCCCGCCGCTCGGGGCCGGCGCGGCCGCCGGGAGGGAGGGAGTTCACCACCTGCCCAGATTATGCCCGGGCACCGACAGTGCCCCGCCCCCGAGGTCCGCCCCACGTCCCCGCCCCGAGCGTCCTCGCCTCGAGCGTCCTCGCCCCGACGTCCCCGCTGCTTGACTGGCCGGTGACCCTCGGCTAGTCAAGGTCCGGTGAAGCTCTCGACGCAACTCCGCTACGGTGACGACCCCATCCGCAGTGCCGAGGCCGTGGTGGCCCTGGAGCGGGCCGGCCTCGACGTGGTGTGGGTCGCCGAGGCCTACAGCTATGACGCCGTGTCGCTGATGGGCTACCTTGCCGCCCGCACCGAGCGGGTCGAGATCGGCTCCGGGATCCTGCCGATCTACAGCCGCACCCCTACGCTGACCGCGATGACGGCCGCCGGTCTCGACGCGCTGTCCGGCGGCCGCGCGATCCTCGGTCTGGGGGCGTCCGGCCCGCAGGTCGTCGAGGGCTTCCACGGCGTGCCGTACGACAAGCCGATCGCCCGGACCCGCGAGGTCATCGACATCTGCCGGAAGGTGTGGCGCCGGGAGACGCTGACCAACGACGGGCTCTACCCCATCCCGCTGCCGCCGGGGCAGGGCACCGGGTTGGGCAAGCCGCTCAAACTGATCAACCATCCACACCGGGCCGACATCCCGATCTGGGTCGCCGCGCTCGGCGACAAGAACGTCGAGCTGACCGCGGAGCTCGCGAACGGTTGGCTGCCGCACGTGCTGGTGCCGGAGAAGGTGCGCGAGGTCTTCGGCGCCGCGCTCGACGCCGGCTTCGCCAAGCGCGCGCCCGAGCTGGGCCCGCTGCAGATGACCGGCGGTGGCATCCTCGCCACCGAGGAGGAGATGTGGGAGCCGGCCACCCGGCTGGCTCGGGACAGCTACGCGCTCTACATCGGCGGAATGGGCGCGCGCGGGCACAACTTCTACCACACCGTCTTCTCCCGGCAGGGCTACGCCGCCGAGGCCGCGCTGGTTCAGGACCTCTACCTCGACGGGCACAAGGAGCAGGCCGCCGCGGCGCTGCCCGCCGAGTTCATCGAGAAGGTGACGCTGATCGGACCGCCGAGCTTCGTGCGGGAGCGGATCGCCGTACTGCGCGAAGCCGGCACGACCCACCTGCACGTCACCCCGGTCACCACCGACGCCCCCAGAGCCCTCGCCCAACTCAAGGAGTGGATCTCCTGAGCGGCGGTGGGCCCATTCCGTTACCGACCGCGAGATCTCGCCGGGTCGGCGCCGCTCCGGTACTCAGTGCAGGGGCTGCTCCGAGGCGCCGCGCTCGGACTCCGGACGCGGACCGTGGATGCGCCGCTCGCTCTCCTCGATGGGTAGGTCGTTGATGCTGGCCTCGCGGCGGCTCAGATAGCCCTCGTCGTCGAACTCCCAGAGCTCGTTGCCGTAGCTGCGCCACCATTGCCCGTCGGCGTCGTGGGACTCGTACTGGAAGCGCACCGCGATGCGGTTTCCCTCGAAGGCCCACACGTCCTTGCGCAGCACATAGTCCAGCTCGCGGTCCCATTTACGGCGCAGCAGCTCGGTGATCTCGGCGCGGCCGGTGACGAACTCGCTGCGGTTGCGCCAGACCGAGTCCGGTGAGTAGGCCGCGGCGACCTTCTCCGGGTTCCGGGTGTTCCACGAATCCTCGGCCGCCTGCACCTTCTGGGCGGCGGTCTCGGCGGTGAACGGCGGGAGCGGGGGACGGGCCATGGTTGCGCTCCTCTGGGTTTCGGGCACCCGGGAGGAGTGCCCGTCAACGATCTCGCGCCGCGGGGTACCCCGTCCAGACCGGTCGTCACCGCGCCGACGGCGCGCCGGCCCCGGCGCGGGGTCGCGGCCGAGGACTAGCCTGGCATTCGGTCCTCGACGACGACAAGCAATCGAGCAAGGCGGTTGAGAGCGTGTCCACCAGCAGTACCTTCGGTCAGGCGAGCCAGTTCGGCCCCAACGAATGGCTCGTCGAGGAGATGTACCAGCGCTTCCTCGACGATCCGTCGGACGTGGACCCCGCGTGGCACGAGTTCTTCGCCGACTACCGGCCGGACCCGCGCGGCGGCAACGGCGGCATGAAACGGGGCGCCGCGGGCACCGAGACCCCTGACGCCGTATCCCCCGCCCCCACCCCTACCGCCGGCCCCGCCGAGCCGACCGAGCGCAGGCGCGCCGCCGACCGCAGCGCCCCGGCGGGTCCGGCGAACGGCAACGGCTCGATGTCGCATACCGGGACGAAGCCCGTTCCGGCCCAGGCCGGGAGCGAGGCGAAGCCTGCGGCCGGCACCACCTCGCAGGCCGCGAAGCCCGCCCCGGCCGGCGCCGGGGGTGTGACCACGCCGCTGCGTGGTGCCGCGCGGACCGTGGTCCAGAACATGAACGCCTCCCTCGCGGTACCCACCGCCACCAGCGTGCGCGCGGTGCCGGCCAAGCTGCTCGCCGACAACCGGGTCGTGATCAACAACCAGCTCGCCCGCACCCGCGGCGGCAAGCTCTCCTTCACCCATCTGATCGGCTACGCCGTGATCAGGGCGATGACCGAGCACCAGGTGATGAACCGGCACTTCGAGGAGGTCGACGGCAGGCCGAGTGTCGTGCAGCCCGACCACGTCAACCTCGGCCTGGCCATCGACCTGCCCGGGCACGACGGGCAGCGTTCCCTGGTGGTCGTGTCGATCAAGGGCTGCGAGGCGATGGGCTTCGCCCAGTTCTGGGCGGCCTACGAGGACATGGTGCGCAGGGCCCGCAACGGAAAGCTGGAGACCGAGGACTTCGCCGGCACCACGATCAGCCTCACCAACCCGGGCACGCTGGGCACCAACCATTCGGTGCCCAGGTTGATGCCGGGCCAGGGCGCGATCATCGGCGTCGGTGCGATGGAGTACCCCGCCGAGTTCCAGGGGGCCAGCGAGGAGCGGCTGGCCGACATCGGCGTCAGCAGGATCATCACGCTCACCTCGACCTATGACCACCGGGTCATCCAGGGCGCGGAGTCCGGCGACTTCCTGCGCCGGGTGCACGAGCTGCTGCTGGGCGAGGACGCCTTCTACGACGGGATCTTCGCCTCGCTTCGGGTGCCCTACGAGCCGGTGCGCTGGGTGCAGGACATCCCGGAGGGCACGGTCGACAAGACCGCGCGCGTGCTCGAGCTGATCGAGTCCTACCGCACCCGCGGGCATCTGATGGCCGACACCGACCCGCTGAACTACCGGCAGCGCCGCCACCCCGACCTCGACGTGCTCTCCCACGGCATGACGCTGTGGGATCTCGACCGGGAGTTCGCCGTCGGCGGGTTCGCCGGTCGGGCGCATCTGAAGCTGCGCGACGTGCTCGGCGTGCTGCGCGATGCCTACTGCCGCACCGTCGGCGCCGAGTACATGCACATCGCCGACCCCGAGCAGCGGGTCTGGCTGCAGCAGCGCATCGAGATCCCGCACCAGAAGCCGCACTCCGCCGAGCAGAAGTACATGCTGTCCAAGCTGAACGCCGCCGAGGCGTTCGAGACGTTCCTGCAGACCAAGTACGTCGGGCAGAAGCGGTTCAGCCTGGAGGGCGCGGAGACGGTCATTGCGTTGCTCGACGCGGTGCTCGCCGCGGCCGCCGACCAGGGGCTGGACGAGGTCGTCGTCGGCATGCCGCACCGCGGCCGGCTCAACGTGCTCGCCAACATCGTCGGCAAGCCGTACTCCAAGATCTTCGATGAGTTCGAGGGAAACCTCGACCCCGGCAGCGCGCAGGGCTCCGGCGACGTCAAATACCACCTCGGGGCCGACGGCACATTCCGTGCGCCGAGCGGGTCCGAAGTCGCTGTGTCGCTCACCGCCAACCCATCGCACTTGGAGGCGGTGGACCCGGTGCTGGAGGGCATCGTGCGGGCGAAGCAGGACGTGCTCAACAAGGGCGAAGCCGGTTTCACCGTGTTGCCGCTGCTGCTGCACGGCGACGCTGCCTTCGCCGGACAGGGCGTGGTCGCCGAGACGCTCAACTTCTCGCAACTGCGCGGCTACCGCACCGGCGGCACCGTCCACGTCGTCGTCAACAACCAAGTGGGCTTCACGACCTCGCCCTCTGCCTCCCGCTCGTCGTTGTACTGCACCGACATCGCGCGGATGATCGCCGCCCCGATTTTCCATGTGAACGGCGACGATCCAGAGGCGTGCGTGCGGGTGGCGCGGCTGGCGGTGGATTTCCGGC